>NZ_JCACHU010000047.1:0-8119 GCF_059504005.1 Belnapia sp.
ACATTCTCGACAAGGTCCGTCGAGGGAAACAAGTGTTGGAGTCAGAACACTAGCCGTCCCGCCGATCGCCTCATCTCGACCGACCGCAGCTACCGCCGGGCCCGACCCCGGGCGGTCAAGCCCCGCCGGTTCGGTCGCACGGCGACGCTTCCGCTCCGGCGTGCGCCGCCGCGGACGGGCGCCATCTGCCCTCCGGCAGTGCCGCGGCAGACTCGCCTGGTCGGCCACGGAACGGGCGCCCGGTGCACCCCCGATGCCGGCCAGTCCGTCGGACACAGGGCCGCCGATCAGCCCTTCGCGGCAATCGCGATGAGCTCCTCGAGGTCGAGATCGCGCTCCAGGTTGTGCAGCGTCTCGTCATCGATCTGCCGAGCCCGATGTAGGCGGACCAGCTCGGCGCGCCCGGCTGCGACCGCGGCGAGGATGACGTCGTAATGCGCCGCGATGCTCCGGTCGCGCTCCTCAGGGGTGCCGAGGAACTCCGTCGACATTGTCGCCCGCCGCCGGTAGCTGTCGAGCAGGCGGGGGTGGAGCAACGTGCCGTCCGAACCGTAGGCCAGCCGCTCCACCGCGGCGAATTGTGCCTTTAGCATGGCGGCTTCCGCTGAGAAGAGGTCGAGCGGCGCCCTGGCGCGCTCGTCCTCTTCCAGCCCCGCGAGGCGGATGACGAGGCCGAGCGTCGTGCCCTGGACAAGCACGGTCACCAGGATTACGGCGAAGGCCGTCACCAGCATCAGGTCGCGTCCCGGCATCGCCTCGGGCAGACTCAGCGCCACCGCGAGCGTGACGACGCCGCGCATGCCCGCCCAGCTCATGACGCAGGCGGCGCGCGGGCCGAGCGGCTCCACCCCGCGCCAGCCGGCCCGGTTCAGGGTGGCAAGTACCGCGTCCGACCCGAAGATCCAGGCGAAGCGGGCAAGGGTAACAGCCGCAAGGATCGCCGCCACCGACCAGGCCATGCCCTCCATCACCACGCCGAACCCGCCGACGCGGTCGATCACCCCGCGCAACGAAAGGCCGATCAGGATGAACACCGCCGCCTCGAGCAGGAAGATCATGACCTGCCAGAAGGAGAGGGCACGCACGCGGACGCTCGCGGTCAAGACGACATGCTGGTACCAGCCGCAGACGAGGCCCGCCGCGACCGTTGCGATCACCCCAGACACGTGCAGCATCTCGCCGGCGATGTAGCTCGTCCAGCACACCAGTACGGAGGCCGCGATCATCAGGTGCTCGTCGCCGAGCCGGCGCAGCAGCAGGACCCAGAGGGCGCCGATCACGCCGCCCACCACGATCCCGCCGGCGACCAACAGGGCGAAGCTGCCGACCGCCCCGCCGAGGCCGAAGGTTCCGGTTACGGTGGCCGCCACCGCGAGGCGGAACAGCACGAGCCCGGTCGCGTCGTTGAGGAGGCTTTCGCCTTCCAGAAGCGTGCCGAGGCGGCGCGGCAGCTTCACGCGCTGCAGTATGGCCCTGGCCGAGACGGCGTCGGGCGGCGAGACGATGGCGCCCAGCGCGACACAGGCGGCTCAGGGCAGGTCCGGCAGGATCAGCTTCGCGACGGCCGCGACGACGGCCGCCGTGAACACCACCGCGCCAACGGCCAGCGAGGCGATGCCGGCGAGGTGCCGCCGGAAGGGGGCCAGCGCCGTGAACCAGGCGCCGTCCATTAGCAGCGGCGGCAGGAAGATGACGAGCGCCAGCTCGGGATCGAGCTCGACCATGGGCAGGCCCGGAACAAAGGCCAGGGCGCCGCCGCCCACCAAGAGCGCGACCGCCGGCGGCAGCCGCAGCCGCAGGGCTACGTAGTGCAGCGCCAACACGACCGGGAACATGCCGACGATCAGTTCGAAGACCTCGAGCGAGTGCATGTCTCTCCGGACCGTCTGGATGAAGGCGCCAGCGTCTTGCGAAGGACCGGTGCCGCGTCAACTCCCGCCATGCAGACACGGAGGCCGTCTGCCGGGGAGGACGGGCCTGGCGCAGGCGGGCGATGTCGGCGTCCGCGCCGCAAGAAAGATCCGTCATCCGCCCGACTGCGCATCTCGAGGCTGCGATGGACCCAAGGTCAACCAGACCCAGACGCCCCGCGCTGCGCAGACTACTCCAACGAGAAGGGCTCCAGAAGCTACGGCAGCGCCATTCGCGCCGGCTGCCGATCATGCAAAATCGCCTCAACTGTGTCCGGCGCCAGCAGCGTCAGCCTCAACAGCGAGCCGAGGTATCCCCGCTCGATCCGCTCCGCCTCCGCTATCTCGCCGATAGAGGCGTACCGCCCCTTATCCAGCAGCCGCTGGCTTATACCGGAACGCCCGCGCCAATGCCTTCACCAGCGTCGGGTCCGTGCGCGTCGGGATGTCGGCATCGCCGCCCTCCTCCGCCACCGGCGTGACCACTGTCAACCGCCCCGGCCGGCGCCGGATGGTCAGCGGCACCCGGACCGTGATGCTGGTGGCGGCCGTCATGCCGCTGCCATCAGGGCATCCGGTCGGATGGCGGTGAGATTAAGAACGAGGTCGGCCGGCCCCTTCCCCCGCAGGCGGGTGTCAGCGCCGGCGGGCTCGACCATCATCCACTCCACGAGCGCCCAGAGATGCGCTGCCATTCGGCTTGGAGTACCGTCCCGCAGCAGGCGGAGCGGCTACCGTCCTGGTCGCCGTGGCACGAGGTCGGAAGATACGCGCACCTCGGTGACGGTGTTTCGCCAAGCTGCCAACCGCTCCGGCCCCGCAGGATGGCTGTCGAGCCAACCTGCAGTCTCGCTCGGTCCACCATGAGTCAGCCTCACCCAGACGAGACCGGCGCGGTCGAGGTCGTATCCAGCGCGGGCGACAAGATAGCCGCTGAGGTAATCGGCCTCGCGCTCCTCGTCCTTGGAGAACGCGAACTGCGCCCCTCTGGAACCGATCTGGGCCGCGCCCTGGCCGAGTGCCCAACCGGCGATGCCGCCAAAGGGTACTACCGCCCCCAACAATGTGCTGGCGACAGTGCCGGCGGCGAAACTCCTAGCGCGTCGCTTGCCGACGTGGCCGGCAAGGTGGTGGCCAAACTCATGTCCTACCACTGCCGCCACCTCGTCCTCTGACCCGAGCAGCGACATCATGCCGAGCGTGACCATCACCTCCCCCTGTCCGGTCAATGCCGCGCGCGGCGTCGTGGACCGATCCAGCGAAACATGGAAGCCGCAGGGCTGGCCAAGGTAAGTCATGCAGAGCGGCTGCGCGGCAGCTGTAAGGCGCTGCGAGACAGCGGTGAGGACCACCGCTGCCTGCTCGGCCGACTGCGACCCGCTAGCAGGGGGGACGCCCTCCGCTACGGTCAGCCGTGCTGCCTCAAGCTCAGCCGGGTTGACATGAGGCGGTGCAAAGCGAGCGCCGCACCCAGCTGCCGACAACATGGCGAGAAGGGCGCATGCGGGCAGCCAAGGCAAGCTGGACAATAAGGTTCCATGGCATGGTTGGAATGCGCCCACGGCGGCACTGGGTCTGGTACCTGACCGCACAAGATCGCCGCCCACGACAGCTTCTCCGTTCGCTTCCCGAGCTGATAACCGGTCGGATGGCGGCCGGGTTGCCCATGATGGCCAACGCGAACCTCACCAGCGCGAATGGGCGCGATGATGCCGAGCTATTCGCTCCACCCGGAGCCGAATGTTCGCCGGTGACAGCTTGCGCATGTCTACGTCCCTCATGCCCAAAACCTGGGCAATCCTACTTGCCTTCAAAATAAGCCTAAGGCGGATCAAAACTTGAAGTCTGCCTGGTCATACGCCGGACTGAGCTACAGCACGGGTCGCCTCAGCGCAGACATACACAGCCGGCGTGTTGCTGATCAGCAGCCACGGCTTTCGGAGGCTGGATATAATAACCACGCTGGAACCGCCGGCTGAGCCGAGTTGGTAACATTTTGTCGAGATAAACAGATTAGATGCCGAGCTTCTGACTGGTGCAAGTGGCTGTGCCCGCCGAAAATCGGTTGTGACCCAGCGATCCCTTAAACCAGATAACATTGCGCGACGCGTTTTAAGCGGCTCGAAGTGAACAGTCTGAAATACGGCTGTCCTCATTCCCAAAGTCAAGTGTGCGTAACCTTAAGTGCAAACACGCCGCCCGCATCCATCAACGCGGAACTTATGGTTTTCGGCTTCTTGTAGAACAGAATGTTTGACCAGGAGCAGTAGTATGCGGGAAACATTAGCGGAACTTGCGGCCGATACTCCTCCGGACGATCAAGCGACGGGGAATGCAGCGCGGGCAATGCCGGCTTCCAGGCATACACGGGCTCCGGCGCCTGCAAGTTGGCGCATTCTCGCGGCCCGGCTGACAGTTCTCGTATTCACCGCATTCCTACTGCTCGGCGGCGCGGCCTGGGCACAGGCACCGCTGGTGATCGTCAAGCTGACAATCCTCAAGGTCAACGACGACGGTGACGACGACGACAACCTGTCGAGCGCGGATTTCTACGTTGCCGGCGCGTTCACGCCAAACGGCAGCCCGGCCATCTCATTCGACAACGAGGCCCAGCGCATTGAGGGTGAAACCACCATCTTCCCGAACTGGGGTTTCGAATTCCCGGCGCCCGGCAATGCCGGCAGGGGGCAACTGAACCTCCAGGTGCTGGACTACGACAGCGGCCTGAACTTCGGTGACGACAAGACGGTCGACGTAACCCTCGATATCGATTTCGGCTCCTGCCTGATCACCAGCCCCGGGCTCTCGCAGCGCTGCGGCTGGGACATTACTGTCCAGCAGAGCGACACGGTTGTCTTCCGCATCGAGGTGCTGTTCCCGCCGAGCTCGCCCGGTCTGCTCGTGCGTTGCCTACAGGATCCGCTGGTGCCCCAGGCAGGCATGCCGGTTACCATCACAATGGACACGCTGGACGCGACCGGCACGCTCAAGATCACCAGCGAGCTAAATATCGAGATCAACAATACTCAGATGCACCGCGCCACGGCGGTGAACCAAACGACCTACACCTTTACGCCTACCGACCAGCAGTTCTCCCTGCGATGCTGGGCCAGGAACACGGTCGGCGGCAATCCGGATGCCGAGGTGGCAGATACCTGGCGCCGGCAGGTCCGGGTAGGAATGCAGCCCGAGCGGAGCATTCCAATCAGTGTGGTCGGACCTTCGGCGCGCAGTATAGACATCGTTATTATTCCTGACCGCGATGCGGTGCCGACCATAGGCCCGGCGCCCGGCGCCCCGGGTCTCGCGGATGATGTTAACCTCCAGGCCGACATCAGGCGGGTGCTCTGGAACGGCTTCCATACCGTTCCTTTCTTCCTGGCCAACCAAAACCGGTTCAACTTCTGGATCGCGCGGACGACTGCAGACATCGACGGCACTCCAAGCAGCTGCACTCAAATCGTGCCGCCGGAGGATTGGGACCAGTACGCCTTCGCCGATTCCGGCTGGATCTTCCACACCGACCCACACCGCGACTGCGCTAACCAGGCCCTGCGGCTCTACGGCGGAAGGATCGACGTCCCGCTGACGCCAGTCCACGAGACCGGCCATACGCCCTTCGGATTGGCTGACGAGTACTGCTGCGATGGCGGCTACTTCCAGGCCGAGCAGTTCCCAAACGTCTATACCGACCTCGCCTCCTGCATCGCCGACATCCTCAACGTGGGTGGTTTGCCGGGCGACTGCCGGCCGATCGGCGCCGCGGCCGGAACTTGGCATACCTCCGACCCAATAACCGATGTGATGGGGACGGAACGGCGCACCTTCAACCGCCTGGACCGACGGCGCGTAAACTGGCTGCTCAACCGCTGCGTGAACACCACGGAAGGGTGCTGAGATGCGATCGCTTCGGCTTGTCCTGATGCTCGCTTGCCTCGGAGGACCGACGTTCGCGCAGCCGGTGCCGCCCTCACTGCGGGAGCAAATCGACCCGACCCGCTTCGATGACGGCAACCGTGCCATTGTGCTGCGGGTGCCGCATACGCCGGATCCGCAGCGGCCGACCTCCATCCAGCTAGTGAAATCGCGCGCCTATGTGCGCCGTGGCGACAACGGGCTGATCCTTGTCGAGATTGTCGATCGGGATGGTAAGGTCACCGACAGCTGGCGCGCGCAGCGGCCCCAACCGCGCTCGGGAGAGGCGGCACCGGGAACCGAGGGCCGCTATGCCATCCCCTATACAAAGACGCTTGCCGGCGTTCGCATCACCGACACGGCCAGCAACGCCGCCATCTGGGTTCGGCTGGACGGCGCCATCGAGACCTTCTGCCAGGCTCAGCCAGAAGACGTCGCCTGTGACAAGGTGGATCTGCGAGCTGAGATCCACCCTGAAGGCCCTAGCTCCGAGACGGTGGCGGTCGGCAGCAGCGTGACGATGGCGGTACGCGCAACCTTCTCCAACGCCTTCGGCGAAACTTCCGGCGTGTCGATGTCCGTGGCGCCGTTCTTCGTCTCGCCGAACCTTGACGTCCAGGCCCAGGGCCAAACGGAGTTCACGGAGGGCCGGATCGACGGCAGCTTCCGGCGCATCGAGAGAATCACCTACACGGTGAGCTGCAAGGCCGCCGGGGCAGGACGGATCTTCCCGCAGGCGCGGATCGTCGCAACCGGGGGGGCGGCGGTTGTCGATACTATCCCGGCTAACAACCAAGAGAACACCATCCTCGACGTACTCTGCACGGGGAGCTGAGGCGCGATCCAGTCAGTTGAAATGCGGCGCATCAAAGACCAGCCGTTGGTTGTCTGGGAAATGCACCACAGGATGCGGTGCCTTTTCGTCGTATTCAAAACTGATGGACGAGGGCGGCGATAGTGTCGGCTCTTCGCCACAATCAGCGTCAGCCGAACTCCGAGTCATGCCAAGGCTCAGCAAGGCTCGAGGACTTCGCACTGCACTTGCCACTCCACTGGGAGCGGCTTCATCAGCACCGCAACATCATCCCCTTCGCCTGTTGCCCATCCAAGATCGCCTCTACGATTTCCGGCGCCAGCAGCGTGAGGCGGAGAAGCGATCCCAGATAGCCGCGCTCAATCCTCTCGGCCACCGCCATCTCGCTGATCGAGGCATACCTCCCCTCGTCCAGCAGTCGCTGGTACCGGAACGCCCGGGCCAGCGCCTTCACCAGCACTGGGTCCGCTCGTGTGGTCACCGCTGGCGTGCCATCCTGCACAGGCGTCACCACTGTCTTCCGCTCCGGCCGGCGCCGGATGGTCAGTGGTACCCGGACCGTGATGCTGGTCGTCACCCTCATGCCGCCACGCACTCCACACTGGTCGCAGACGCGCCAGGATCCCGAACCAGGCCGGACAGCCCCTCGACCCGCAGCCGAATGTCCGCGCCGCCCGGCCCGACCACGACCCGCTCTACCAACGCCCGTATGATTCGCGCCTGCTCGGCCGGGAACAGCTCACCCCAGAGCGGATCAAGCCGCTCCAGCGCGTCCCGGACCTCCATCTCTGTCAGCTCTGGCGCCTCGGCCCTCGCCGCCAGCCACGTGCCCACGACGATCTCGGGCTGCCGCAGCAGCGCCCGGACCTGATCAGTCACCGCTGCCTCGATCTGGGCAGCCGAGACCCGGCGCACGATACCGTCGTCGCCTGCTGCGTCGCCCTTCAGAACCCGCTGGGCCACGTAGTAGCGGTACAAGCGCCCATTCTTCCGGCAATGCGTCGGCGACAGCGCCCGGCCATCGGTGCCGAAGATCAAGCCCTTCAGCAGCGCCGGCGCATGCTGCCGGTTCTGGGCAGCTCGGGTCCTTGGGCTGATCTGAAGGACGGCATGGGCCTTGTCCCACAGCGTCCGCACCACGATCGCCTCGTGCTCACCAGGATAAACCTGTCCCTTGTGGCTGACCTCGCCGATGTAGGTCCGCAGGTTCAGCAGCTTGTAGACATCGCCCTTATCGAGCGGCCGACCCGACTTGCTGGCGATGCCCTCGGCTTGCAGGCGCCGGACCGTCTCGACGCCCGAACCGGTCTCGACGAAGAGCTCGAACACCCGCCGCACCCGCGCAGCCTCGGCCTCGTTCGGCACCAGCTTCCGATCCAGCACGTCAGAGGCTGTTAAGCAACATTATTGCGTGCTGGTGGCTGCTGGCAGCAGCGCATAGCAGAGATCCCGACACCATCTCTGATACATGACGTCGAGT
>NZ_JCACHU010000048.1:0-169765 GCF_059504005.1 Belnapia sp.
GGCCGCATCGCACAGGACGGAACCATCACCGAGGTGCTGGGGGAAGCGTGAGGCGGGCCGCCACCCGGTCCGCCAGCCAGAAGACGGCCGGGTTCAACGCGATGGTCAGCAGCGCGACCGCCAGCACCAGGTCGCGCCCGGCCGCCGGCATCACCCGCTCCGCCACGCCGATCCCGGCCAGGATGAAGCTGAACTCGCCGATCTGCGCGAGCGAGGCGGCGATCATCAGCGCCTCCCCCTCGCTCATCCCGCGCAGCCGGGCGATGGCCCAGGCCGCCGCCGACTTCCCCGCAATCACCACCAGCGTCGCGGCGGCGACGGCGAGCGGCTGCTGCACCAGAATGCCCGGGTCGAACAGCATCCCGACCGAGACGAAGAACAGCACGGCGAAGGCGTCGCGCAGCGGCAGCGTCTGCTCCGCCGCCTTCTGGCTGAGCGGCGACTGGCCGAGCACCAGGCCGGAGAGGAAGGCGCCGAGCGCGAAGGACACGCCGAAGGCGACATAGGCGATATAGGCGACGCCGAGCGCCGCGACCAAGGCCGCCAACGAGAACAGCTCCCGCGAGCGCAGCCCGCCGACCAGCGACAGCGCCCAGGGCATCACCCGGCTGCCCACCACCAGCATCAGCCCGATGAAGACCGCGATCTTGCCGAGGGTGATGAGCAGCGAGAGCAGGATGTCCTGGCCGCCGATGCTCATGCCCATGCCCATCAGCATGCCCGCCGGCGCACGGCCATCGAGCAGCGCGGCGGCGACCGGGACCAGCACCAGGGCGACGACCATCGCCAGGTCCTCCACCACCAGCCAGCCGACCGCGACCTGCCCGGCCCGGCTGCCGAGCCCGCCGCGCTCCTGCAGGGCGCGCAGCAGCACGACGGTGCTGGCGACGGAGAGGCAGATGCCGAAGACCAGCCCCTGCCCGTCCGTCCAGCCCCAGAGCCGCGCCAGCCCCCAGCCGAGCAGCGTGGCGACGCCCATCTGCACCAGCGCCCCCGGCACCGCGACGCCGCGCGCCTCGGCCAGCTCGCGCGGGGAGAAATGGAGGCCGACGCCAAACATCAGCAGGATGATGCCGATCTCGGACAGCTCCGCGGCCAGCGCCAGGTCGCCGACGAAGCCGGGCGTGTGCGGCCCGATCAGGATGCCGGCGAGGAGGTAGCCGGCGAGCGGCGGCAGGCGGAGCTTGCGCGCCAGCACCCCGAGCAGGAGGGCAGCCCCGAGTGCGGCGGCAAGCGTCGTGAGGAGAGGCGTGTGATGCGGCATGGGCCCTATCTGCCAGCGGCGGTCGCCGCGGCCAACCGGCTGCGGTTACAGCGCTGCCTGGAGGATGCGCTCGGAGCGGCTCGGCTCGTCGAACCAGCGGCGCAGCTCGGCCGCCGATTCGGGCGCGCCGAAGAAGTAGCCCTGCGCCTCGGTGCAGCCGGCCTCGCGCACGCGGCGGAGCTGCTCGGCCGTCTCCACCCCCTCGGCCGTCGTCGCCATGCCGAGCTGGTTCGCCAGATGGGCGACGGAGGTGACGATGGCGACGGATTCCGCCCGGTCCGCCATGTCGCGCACGAAGGACTGGTCGATCTTGATCTTGTCGAAGGGGAAGCTGAGCAGGTAGCTCAGCGAGGAGTAGCGCGTGCCGAAATCGTCGAGCGAGGTGCGGATGCCGGTGCTGCGGAAGGCCTGCAGCACCTCGGCCACGCCGCCATCCGATTGCAGCAGGGCCGATTCGGTGATCTCCAGCTCCAGCCGCCCCGGCGCGAGGCCGGACTGGCCGAGGACGTGCAGCATGCTGGCGGCGATGTCGGCAGCGCGGAACTGCAGGGGCGAGAGGTTGACGGCCACCTTCAGCGGCGCCGGCCAGGTGGCGGCCTCGCGCGTCGCCTGCTCCAGCACCCAGCGGCCGACCGCCTCGATCAGCCCGATCTCCTCCATCATCGGGATGAACTCGCCGGGCGAGACCATGCCGCGCACCGGATGGCGCCAGCGCAGCAGCGCCTCGAAGCCGGCGAGGCGGTTGGCCTTCAGGCCGAAGATCGGCTGGTACATCACCTCGAGCTGGTTGCGCGGCAGGGCCTCGCGCAGGTCGGCCTCCATCGACAGCCGGGCCTCCAGCTCCGCCGCCATGCTGGCCTCGAAGAAGCGCCAGGTCCGCCGCCCGGCGGCCTTGGCGCGGTAGAGGGCGAGGTCGGCATGCTTCAGCATCTGGTTGGCGGCCGTGGCGGGCTCGCCGGCGACATGCTCGGCGAGCGCGATGCCGATGCTGGCGCCGACCTGGGCGCGGTAGCCGAGCAGCTCGTAGGGGGCGCAGACCACGTCGACCACGCGCTGGGCGAGCGCCGCCGCATCCGCCGCCGAGCGGCCCGGGGCCTGGAGGATGGCGAATTCGTCGCCGCCGAGCCGCGCCACCAGGTCGCCCTCGCGGATGCAGCTGCGCAGCCGCCGCGCCACGTCGCGCAGCAGGGCATCGCCGAGCGGATGGCCGAGCGTGTCGTTGATGTTCTTGAAGTGGTCGAGGTCGAGGAAGAGCAGCGCCGCCCCGCCATTCTGGCCGGACCCCGCCGCGGCCAGCGCCGCCTCGATCCGCTCGCGGAAGAGCAGCCGGTTCGGCAGGTCGGTCAGCGTGTCGTGATGCGCCATGTAGCTGATGCGCGCCTCGACCCGGCGGCGCTCGGTGATGTCCTCATAGGTCGCCACCCAGCCGCCGCCGGCCATCGGACGATGCGACACGGCGATGGCGCGGCCATCCGCCCCCTCGCGCCAGAAGGTATCGGCCCGGCCCTCGGCAACCAGCGCGGCCTGGGCAGCCCGGAGATCGGCCAGCAGGGCCGGCCCGAACCGTCCGGCCCGGCGGAGCGAGGCCATCAGCGCGCTGAGCGGGGTCCCGGCCATGGCCTCCACCTCGGTGAGGCCGAACAGCTCGAGGAAGCGGCTGTTGCAGACGATCAGCCGCCGGTCGGGCCCGGCCATGCAGAGCGCCTGGGACATGTTGTTCAGCGCCGCGTCGAACCGGGTGTTCTGCAGGTGCAGCTCGGCATCCCTGAGGCGGAGCGCGCGGTACTGCTGCTGCACCTCGGCCATCGCCTCCTGCGTCTGCTCCTTGGCGACGGCGAGCTGGCGGCCGGTGCGGGTGAGGTCTTGGACCAGCACCTGGACTTCGGCATGGGCGTTCCGGATCAGCCGGTTATGCGCCATCAGCGTGGCGATCAGCCCTCCGCAGCAGAGCAGCAGCGCGACCAGCACGCCGGTGAAGGTCCAGTAGAGCCAGCCGAGCTGCTGGATGTCGCCGGAGACGAGGTCGTTGCCATGGGCATAGGAGGCGGCCACGAGGCGGGTGAGCCGCGGGCTCAGCTCGGCGAAGGCATCCAGCATGCGGCCGGCGACGCCCGGCTCGCCGAGCCGCTCCGCCATCGGCTGGGCCGCGACGATGGTGCGCTGGAGCTGGGCGACGGTCGCTAGCCGCTCCGGATCGTCGCGGATGAAGAGCGCCGCGTCGCCCCCGCCGCTGAGGAGCTGGGCGCGGCTGGCGACGATGTCGAGCCAGAGCTGGACGGTCTCGAGATTTTCCTCCTCGGGCTGGGCCCGGTAGGTGGCGATGGCCGCCTGCAGCCGCGCCACCTCCAGCACGCCCTGGCTGACCAGCCAGGTGACGTTGTAGCGCGAGACCGCGGCCAGCGACTGCTGGCGCTGGTTGATGAGGACGGAGACATAGGCGGCGACCAGGACCAGGACGCCGATGATGGTGACAAAGCCGAAGCGCTGGAGGCGCGGCAGGCCCGCGGGGGGCTGCGCCCGGCGATTGGCGTCCGGCCAGGGCATCGGCTAGTGGACGACCAAGCGCGCTACCTGCCAGGCGGAGCGGCCGTAATACCGCGGCGACTTCAGCGCCGGGTCGGAATCATAGGGGTAGACGATGAAGAGCGGCCCCTTGTCCCGCACGGTCAGGTAGGCGCCGTCGCGCTTCAGCGCCAGCAGCACCCCGTGCTGGGCAAAGTCGGCGACCGGGATCTCGGTCGAGTAGTCGTTAAGGGCGATCGCCTGCACCATGTCGCCCTGGGCCCCGAGGCGCTGCAGCAGCTTCGTCATCGGCACGCCCTCGAAGGTCACCGGGCCGTCATACCAGGGGGTGGTGGTGGTGAAAGAGGCCATGCCGATCGCCTCCAGCATGGCGCGGTCGAAGCGGGCGGCCTCGCCCTCGTTGCTGACGCCGATCCTGCCCGAGACGGTGAGGATGACGCGGCCGCTGGGCGCCTGCAGGGATTCCGCCCCGGCACGCCCGCAGGTCAGCGCCAGGAGGCCGGCCCCCACCATCATCCGGCGCCGCTCGATCAGCCGCATCGTCAACCCCTCGTCACGGATGGCCCGGCCCCGGGGTGCAATCCACACGCCGGGGAGAAGCCACCTTCCTTATAAACGAGAAGGAGAGGGCTTGGCAGCGGCGGAATTGGCGGAAACGCCACGAAACGAAGCCGGACGGCGACCCGGCCCGCGGGGGGCCACCCGGTTTCCGCTCAACCGTCGAGGCTCAGGCGGCAGCCGAGGCCCTCGGGGCGGATGATCTGCACCTCGGTGACGTCGAACCCCTCCTTGCGGACCTCGCGGGCGAACCAGCGCGCGAGCTCCTCCATGGTCGGGGTTTCCAGCACGTCGTTCAGGCAGCGATGGTCGACGCCCTGGCGGATGCGCATCAGCTCGTCACGGAAGCTCTCGGCATTGACGAAGCCGTCCACCCCCTCGCGAACGGAGACGCGGACCGTGTAGGTGTGGCCGTGCAGGTCGTACTGGGCGAAGCGGTGCGCGGCGGAGACGATGCACTCCGCCCAGATCGTCATCGTCGAGCGCGCCTCCCCGGCACGGTCGGCCACCTTGCCGGGATCGGTGCCTTCGGGCTTGGATACCGGCGCGTAACCGGCGCTTAACACCGCATCAATCTTTGTCATAGCTCTCTCAGGTTGAAAAGCCTGCCGCCTGAACGCCTGGTCGTGTAGGCCGATCTTAACCGCTTCCGCCTCGAAGGGGCACCGATTTTCCGTTCCACAACCGTGACATCTCGAAGATGACTGTTCAAGCGGCATTTTGCGCGTGCACCAGCCGGTGGATCGAGCCGAGCTTGGCGATGGCCGGGGCCGACAGCACGAAGGGGTAGAGGTCCGGCGCTCCCATGCAGCGGTTGAGGCTGTTCGCCGCATAGGTCAGCGGCAGCCAGGCCTCGATCATGTCCTCGATGGACACCTGGCCGTAAGGGTCGAAGTCGATATTCGCCGCCAGCACCATGGCCGCCGTCGCCTCGGCCTGGGGCAGCCGCGGGCGGAGGCGGAGGCCGAAGGCGGCCGCCATCTCCAGCGTGTCGACGATGTGCAGGTAATGCGCCCAGGTCTCGGCGAAATCCTCCCAGGGGTGGGCGGTGGCATAGGCGCTGACGTAGGCGTCCTGCCAGTCGGCCGGCGCGCCCTCGGCATAGTGCCGCTTCAGCGCCTCGCCATAGTCCTGGCTGTCGTCGCCGAAGACGGCGCGGCATTCCTCCAGCCGGCCGGCGTCGCGGACGAGGACGTTCCAGTAATGGTGCCCCGTCTCGTGCCGGACATGGCCGAGCAGGGTGCGGTAGGGCTCGCCCATCGCGGTGCGGCGGCGCTCGCGCTCGGCATCGTCGGCCTCGGAGAGGGCGAGGGTGATGATGCCCTCGTCATGCCCGGTCATCACCTTCGGCCCCCCGGGCGTGTCGGCCAGCACGTCGAAGGCAAGGCCGTGCTCCGGGTCGTCGACCCGGTTGGCGAGCGGCAGGCCGAGCCGGCGGAGGGTGTAGGACAGCCGGTGCAGGGCGCCCTGCCAGCGCTGCCAGGCATGCAGGTTCGCCGGATCGGTGAGGTCGGGGACGGTGCGGTTGTGCCGGCAGGCGCGGCAGAAGGGCTCCTCCGACCCGGCCGGGACCAGCCAGTTGCAGGCCTCGTACTGCGCATTGGCGCAGAAGCGGACCTCGGAATTCGGGTCGGCCAGCGGCCGCCAGCGCGCGGTGCCGTCGCCGGCGGGCTCCAGCGGCTCGAGGGCCGAGAGCTCGACCTCCTCCGGCAGGTAGCCGAGGGCATGGCCCGAGCGCTCGCAGCGGGTGTTCTCGAAATAAAGGACCTGGGCGCAGGCCTGGCAGCGGAAGAGCTTCATTTGGACCTCAGGGGGCCGGGAGGCGCGGGCGAGACGCGCCGTTGTCCGAATGGTTCCATGGACGTCGCCTCCGGAGCCGGCCGCCGTCGCCCGCTGCGGCCGATGGGCTCAGGCCCCGACCCGCGGCGCCGGCGCGAGGCCGGCGCGGCCGCCCCCGTCCAGCCTGCGCCCGAGCAGCCGGCGGCCGAGGGCCATGCCCGGGACTTCCACGAACCGGTAGCCGAGCGCCGCGGCAAGGCAGAGCGGCGGCAGCGTGATGGCGGCGCAGGCCAGGAAGGCGGCCCCGCCCTGCCCGAGCCGGTCGAGGACCCAGCCATAGGCCGGGCGCAGGGCCAGGATCAGCAGGAAGTGCGAGAGGTAGATGCTGTAGCTCCGCTCCCCCAGCCACAGCGCGGGCCGGGACCGCATCAGCCAGGAGGGCCGCAGCGCCTGCCACAGGCAGGCCGCGGCGAAGGCGCAGCCGAAGGCCAGGACCCGGGCATCGCCCGGCCCGTCCGCCAGCCAGGCCGCAGGCGAGAGCAGCAGGGCCAGCAGGCCGAGGGCCAGGGCGGCGGCCAGCGCGGCCACGCGGCCCTCGGCCGGCGTGCCGCGCACGCGCTCGAAGATGCGGAAGGCGAGCAGCGCGGTGACGAAGACCGACAGGTTGCTGGCCAGCGAGGTCAGGCTGTAGTCGCTGCCGGGCATCCATGCCGTGAGCAGCAGGCGCGCGGCGCCGGAGGCCAGCATCGCCAGGATGGTGGCCACGGCCATGCCGGCGACGCCGCGGACCCGCATCAGCAGCGGCAGCAGGAGGTAGAACAGCATCTCCGCGCCGACGGTCCAGCCAGCCGGGACCAGCCCGCCATGCCAGCCCGGCAGCAGGTTGAAGGTGAAGGTCACCTCTGCGGCCAGGCGCCCGGGGCCCGGCCAGCCGGCGCGCAGCAGAATTGCGGCGAGGACGAGGTAGTAGAGCGGCGCGATGCGGAAGAAGCGCTTGACCAGGTAGGGTCCCGGCCGCTCGGCCATCTGGGGGTTCGCCCAGGCCAGGGCGAAGGCCGAGAGCGCGAAGAACAGGTGGACGCCGAGGCCGAAATGCGTGGCGATCCAGGGCAGGGCCGCCGGCACCGCGAGGTTGGGGATGGCATGCAGGTGGTAGAGCAGCACCATCATCGCCGCCGCTGCGCGCAGCCCGTGCAATCCGGGCAGCAGCCCGCGACCCTGTTCCGGCATCCCGCCCCCACTGCTCCCCGCCGCCCAGGACCCGGACGGCCCGGCGCCGCTCCAGCCCGTTGCGGATTATCCCCTGGGGCTCGCTCTAGTACCGCCTCGGCCGGCGCGATGTCATCAGGCCGAACGCCTCGCCCCGCTACCCCGCGGCCTCGACGGCGACCGGCTCCAGGTCGACGGCGATGGCGAGGGCGTGCTCCCCGCCGCCGAGCACCACGCCGCTGACCGGGCTGACATCGCCGTAGTCGCGCCCCCAGCCGACGACCAGGTGCTCGTCCCGCACCACCGCGCCGTTGGTCGGGTCGAGGTCCACCCAGCCATGCTGCGGGCCGAGCCAGCAGCCGACCCAGGCATGCGACTGGTCGGCGCCGCGCCGCCGCGGCTGGCCCGGGGGCGCATCCGGCGGCGGGCGGGTGCGGATATAGCCGGAGGCATAGCGCGCCGGCAGGCCGAGCGCCCGCAGCGCGCTGATCATCACATGGGAGAAGTCCTGGCAGACGCCCTCGCGCCGCGCCAGCACCTCCGCCACCGGCGTCGCCAGGCCGGTGGCGCCGGGGCGGTAGGCGAAGTCGCGGCGGATGCGGGCATTGAGGTCGAGCAGCCCCTCCAGCACCGGCCGGCCGGAGGGGAAGCTCGGCGCGGCATAGGCGCCGGCGGCGGGCTCCACCCGGACCATCGGGCTGGCGAAGGCGAATTCCGCCGCCTGCCAGGCCGCCGGGCCGCCGGCCCGCGCCATCGCCGCCACCTGCTCCCAGGCCGGCGTCGCCGCGGCGGGCGGCGGGGCGCCGAAGCCGACCTCGACCATCGCCTCCCCCACCACCTCGAAGGCGGCATGCGGCTCGTCGAGGAAGAGCCAGGTGGCATGATTGCCGAAATGGTCGAGCGCATCCCGCCGGCGGGAGGGGGCGGGCGTCGCCGTCACCGCGGCCTGGAGCACGCGCTGGCCGGGCAGGGCGCGGGGGATCAGGTGCAGCAGGTGCGCGGCGAGGTCGACCGTGCTGCCATAGGCATAGCGCGTGCTGTGGCGGACCCGATAGATCACGCGGCGCCGCGCAGCCGGCCGCCCGGGGCCGCGGGGCCGAGGCTGTGCGCCACCGGCAGCAGGGCGAAGTAGCGCCGGGCGATGCGGTTGGAGAGGGCGGCGACCGCGCCCTCCATCGCCAGCAGCCGGGGCGGCAGGGCGAGCGCCGCCTCCGCCTGCACCGGCGCCGCCGCGACATCCCGCACCATGGCCCGCGCCTCCTCCAGCAATTGCCCGGCCGCGAGGCCGAGGGGCGACTCGCCGTCCAGGTCCGCCAGCACGTCGCGGGCGGCGGCGAGCTGGAAGGCCAGGCCGCGCGGGTTGCCCTCGTCAGCGAGGACGAGGTCGAGCACCGGCCCGGCCTGCAGCGCCGTCAGGTAGCGGCTGCGATAGGTGATGACGGAATCCCTGAGCTCCAGCGCCAGCCGCAGCCCCGGCTCCAGCCGCGCCGGCTGGGCGGCGGCGCCCGGCTGGTCGAGGGCGCGGGCAATCTCGGCGGCGATCGCCTGGGCGCGCTCCACCCGCCGGCCGAGATCGAGGAAGAGCCGGCCGCCGCCCCGCACCATGTTCTCGGCGGCGAGGCCGGCGACCGTCGCGGCGAAGGAGAGGATGGCGTTGCCCAGCTCGGCCAGCCGCTCGAGGCCGAGCGCATCCTCCCGCAGCTGCGGCACCGGGCGGAGCTGGGCGGCGAGCTGGCGGAGGCCCTGGTGGAGGGCGTGCTGCATCTCGCCGGTCAGCCGGTCGCGCAGCAGCTCGGCGAGGTGGGAGACGCGGGCGAGGAGGCCGGCGACCGGCCCGCCCTCCTGCATCGCCCGCAGCAGGGCGCGGGTCAGCGCCCGGGCGCCGAGCCCGTGCACGCCGCCCTGCGCCGTCTCGGCATCCAGCAGCTCGGCGCGGACCAGGCAGGCGAAGAGGCTGCGGAGCTCGGCCAGCTCGCGCGGCGTCGGCGCCGGGCGGCCGAGGCGGCTGGCCCCGGCGCGCAGCAGGCGGGCGGCATTCTCCAGCCGCTCCAGGTAGCGGCCGAGCCAGAAGAAATTGTCGGCGACGCGGCTCGGCAGCTCGCCGGCGGTGCGGCGGATGGCGAGCGGCGCGGCGGCGCGGCCGTGCGGGCCATGGATGGCAGCGCCGTCCTCGGCCGGGATCCAGACATCCTTGGCGATCGCCGGGCCGGGCGCCCCATCCAGAACCCGGGCCAGGCCGCCCTGCAGGGCGCGCCAGCGGCTGCCGTCGAAGAGGAGAAAGAGGCGGAGCATCACCGGCCGCGGCGCCAGCCCCGCCGTCCCGACGCAGGGGGCGACGGAGGGGCGGATCACCTCGGAGAGGGCATGGTCCTGCGGCGCGGCGGCGATGCGGGCCAGCAGCGCCGCGCGCGCCTCGGCGCCCAGCGCGGCGGGACGGATGGAGCGGACGGTGCCGTCGACCGCATGCCGGACCAGCCAGGACCCGAGGTCCCGCTCCGCCTCGGCACGGGCCTCCGCCTCGCCGAGCCAGAGGGTCCGGGCGCCGGGCAGCCGCAGCGCCTCGCCGATCAGCCGCGGGGCGAGGCGGGGGAGGAAGGCGGCGATCCCCGGCGCCTCGACGCAGCCGGTGCCCGGGTCGTTGACGATCTTCACCGCCCCGGCGCGGGCGGCATCCAGCAGGCCGGCGACGCCATGGGCCATGCTGGGGTCGAGCTCCAGCGGGTCGATGGTGCGGCCGTCCTGCCGGCGCAGCAGCACGTCGACGCGCTGCAGCCCGCGCAGCGTCTTCAGGTAGAGCACGCCGTCGCGCACGCTGAGGTCGCCGCCCTCGACCAGGGCGCAGGACAGCTCGCGCGACAGGATCACCTGCTCGAACCAGAGCGGGCTGGCATGGCCGGTGGCCAGCAGGGCGATCGCGGGATTGCCGCCGGCGCCGAGGGATTGCAAGGCTTCCTGCCAGAGGTCGAAGAAGGGGCCGAGCTGGCGCAGCTCCCGCGAGCGGATGAATTCCGGCATGTGGCGCGAGAGGGCGCGGCGGTTCTCCAGCACATGGGCGAGGCCCGTGGGGCTCGCGGTGCGGTCGGCGACGACGCGCCAGCCGCCGTCCGGGGCGCGGACCAGGTCGGCGGCGTAGAGGTGCAGCAGCGGCCCGGCCCGGCCGCCCCCCGGCGCGCGGCAGGGGCGGAGGAAGGCGGGGTTGGCATGGACCAGGGCGGGCGGCAGGGCGCCCTCCGCCAGCAGGCGCTGCGGGCCGTAGACATCCTGCAGCACCGCCTCCAGCAGCGCCGCGCGCTGGGCGAGGCCGGCCTCGAGCGCATCGAATTCGGCGGGCGGCAGGATCAGCGGCACCGGGTCGCAGCGCCAGGCGGCGGCAGGCGCGCCCTCCTGCGGGGCGAGCAGGCTCGTCACCCCCTCATCGGCGAAGAAGCGGTCGATGAGGAGGGCGCGCTCGGCCAGCGCCTCGCGCCCCAGATCGGCCAGCGCCCCGAGCAGCGGGCGCCAGTGCGGCCGGAAGCCGCCGGCGCCGTCCACCATCTCGTCGAGCGGGGCGCCGGCCTCCACCCTACCCCACCCGCCGCAGGTCGAGGCTGCGCGGCGCCTCCCCGGCCGGCACGGCGACGGGCGGCGCCATCGGGCCGGGGGTGTGGCCGAAGGGCTGGAAGCGGGTGCGGCGGCGGGCCTCGGCCTCGTTGGCGTTCACCGGCAGGGTGTCGTAGCTGCGGCCGCCCGGATGCACCACATGGTGGGTGAGGCCGCCGAGGCTCCGCCCCGTCCAGCGGTCATAAAGGTCGAAGACCAGCGGCCCCTGGGCGGGGATGGTCGGGTGCAGGGCCGAGGGCGGGTCCCAGGCCTTGAAGCGGATGCCGCCGACATACTCGCCCTGGGTCTCGGTCGGCACCAGCGGCACCTCGAAGCCGTTGCAGGCGAGGGTATAGCGTTCCGCGACCCAGCCCGTCACGCGGGCCTGCAGCCGTTCCGTGCTGCTGTCCACGTAGCGGGCGGTGCCGCCGCCGGCCGGCTCCTCGCCCAGCACATGCCAGGGCTCGAGGGCGTGGCGCAGCTCGATGCCGGTGCCGCGCAGCGTCACCTCGCCGATGCGGGGGAAGCGGAATTCGAGATGTGGGGCGAACCAGGTTGGGTCGAGCGGGAAGCCGAGCGAGCCGAGCTCGTCCAGCGCATCGCGGAAGTCCTGCTCGGCATAGTGCGGCAGCATGAACTCGTCATGCAGGCGGGTGCCCCAGCGGACCAGGCGGCGCTCATAGGGGTGCTGCCAGAAGGCGGCGACGGCGCTCCGCATCAGCAGCATCTGCGCCGCCGACATGCGGGCATGCGGCGGCATCTCGAGCGCGCGGTACTCGACGAGGCCAAGCCGGCCGGAGCGGGTCTCGGGCGCGTAGAGCTTGTCGATGCAGAACTCGGTGCGGTGGGTGTTGCCGGTCATGTCGGCCAGCAGGTTGCGGAACAGCCGGTCGACCAGCCAGGGCGCCGCCTCCCGCCCCGGCTCGATCTTGGAGAAGGCGACCTCCAGCTCGGCGATGGCGTCCCCCCGCGCCTCGTCGACGCGCGGGTGCTGGCTGGTCGGGCCGATGAAGAGGCCGCTGAACAGGTAGGAGAGGCTCGGATGGTTGTGCCAGAAGCCGAGCAGGCTCTTCAGCAGGTCGGGCCGCCGCAGGAAGGGGCTGTCGGCGGGCGAGGCGGCGCCCATCACCACATGGTTGCCGCCCCCCGTGCCGACATGGCGGCCGTCGAGCATGAATTTCTCGGCCGACAGCCCGAGCTGCCGGGCCTCCTCGTAGAGCAGCTCCGTCCGCTCGACATGCTCGGCCCAGGAGGCGCTGGGGTGGATGTTGACCTCGATCACGCCCGGGTCCGGGGTGACGGAGAAGCTCAGGATCCGTTCGTCCCGCGGCGGAAGGTAGCCTTCCAGCACCACTTGCCGGCCGGCCTCGGCCGCGGTCGCCTCCACGGCGGCGGTGAGGTCGAGCCAGTCCTCGGCCGCCATCAACGGCGGGTAGAAGACATGGAGCCTGCCGTCCCGCGCCTCGACCGCGAGGGCGGTGCGGACCAGGCCGGGCTCGCCCTGGCCGACGACCGGCAGGTCCTGCGGCACCGGGCGGAAGCCCTCGGCGCCGGCGCCCATGGTGCTTGGGCCGTGCGGGCGCCCGGAGGCTTGTCGCGGCGCAAGCCGCGCGACGTCACCGTATGGCGGCAGGGGCTCCCTCGGCGCCATCGGGTCGGCCTCGACCTCGGCCTCGATGCTGGCGGGGTCGGCCCAGGGCAGGCTCTCGAGCGGCAGGCGGAAGCCGATTGGGCTGTCGCCGGGGATGAGGAACAGCGTGTCGTCGCGGAAGAACCAGCGGCCGGACTGCCAGCGGCGCCGGCCGTCCTGCATCACCCGGCGCAGCGGCAGCACGCTGCCGACCGGGGCGGCCAGTCCCTGCCCGAAGACGCGGGCGAGGCGGGCGCGCTCCAGCGGGTCGCGCAGCCTTGCATCCTCGGCGGTGACGTTCGCGGGCAGGCGTTTCTCCCGCCACAGGTAGTAGTGGACGTCCTCATGCGCTGTGTTGACCAGCGAGGGGTCGACCTGCAGGCGCTCGGCGAGCATCCCGGCGAAGCGGGCAGCATCCGCCGCGGTCGCGCTGCCGCGGTCGTCGTCGGAGGCGAGCAGGCCAGGGTCTTTCCAGACCGGCTCGCCGTCGCGGCGCCAATGGGCATGCAGCGCCCAGCGCGGGAGCTGCTCGCCGGGATACTGCTTGCCCATGCCGTATTGCAGCGCCGCGCCCGGCGCCCAGAGTTCGGCGAGGCGGCGGAGCAGGCGCCCGGCATGGCGGCGCTTGGTGGGGCCGAGCGCATCGGTGTTCCATTCCGGCGCGTCCATGTCGTCGGCGGCGATGAAGGTCGGCTCGCCGCCCATGGTCAGGCGGACATCGCCGGCCCGCAGCGCCCGGTCCACCCGCTCGCCCTGGGCGAGGATGTCCTGCCATTGCCGCTCGGCATAGGGCCTGGTGACGCGCGGCGTCTCGCGCACCCGCGTCACCGACATGGCGAATTCGAACTCCGTCCCCGCCTTCTCGGCAAGCCCGCTGATGGCCGCCGCCGAGGCCGGCTCCGGACTGGCGGCGAGCGGGATATGCCCCTCGCCGGCCATCAGGCCGGAGGTGGCGTCGAGCCCGATCCAGCCGGCGCCGGGCAGGTAGACCTCGGCCCAGGCATGGAGGTCGGTGAAGTCGGAAGTCGGCCCCTCGGGGCCGGTGACCGGCTTCCGGTCGGCGACGAGCTGGATCAGGTAGCCGGAGACGAAGCGCGCCGCATAGCCCAGGTGCCGCAGCGCCTGCACCAGCAGCCAGGCGCTGTCGCGGCAGGAGCCCCGCCCCCTGCCGAGCGTCTCCTCCGGCGTCCAGACGCCCGGCTCCAGCCGCACCACATAGGCGGTGCGTTCCTGGATGCGGCGGTTCAGCCCGACCAGCATGTCCACCGTCGGCTGCTCGCCGCGGGGGGTCGCCGCCAGGAACTCGGCGAGCAGCGGGCCGGCGGCCTCCGTCCGGCGGAAGGGGGCCAGCTCCTGCTCCAGCACCGGGTCGTAGGCGAAGGGCCAGGTCTCGGCCTGGGGCTCGAGGAAGAAGTCGAAGGGGTTGATCGTCGCCATGTCGGCGACGAGGTCGACCGTGACGTCGAAATGCGTGACCCGCTCGGGGAAGACGACGCGCGCCAGGTGGTTGCCCTGCGGGTCCTGCATCCAGTTGAGGAAGTGCGGCCGCGGCTCGATGGTCAGCGCATAGCTCACGATCGGCGTGCGGGCATGCGGCGCCGGGCGCAGGCGGATGGTCTGCGGCCCGAGCGTGACGGCGTGCTCGTATCTGTAGCGGGTGGCGTGAGTCAGCGCGACGTGCAGCGGCATGGGGGAGGGGTATCCGGAGTCCTGGGTGGGGACGATGGGGGACCGCTTACAGCAGGAATGTCGCCGGCACAGGCCCATGCGTCCATCCCGGGCCGGGCGCCGGCGTCGCCAGCGGCGATGCAATGGCGGTGCCACCCAGCCGCCGGCGCGGATGGCGGCCGGTTCGGATTGCTTTTTCTCCACAATTCCGGCAGCACGGCGCGCCATCACCCGACTGGAAGGAGCCTACATGCCGGACATGCCAGTGGAGCCCGCCTCGCGCCGCGCCCGCTCGCTGCTGCGGGACTTCCTCCACAACAGCGCCTCGGGCGGTCTGGTGCTGATGGCGGCGGCGGCCATCGCCCTCATCCTCGCCAATTCCGGGGCGTCGGAGCGGTATTTCGGCATGCTCGCGGCCTATCTCGGGCCGCTCAGCGTCCTGCACTGGATCAATGACGGGCTGATGGCGGTGTTCTTCCTGCTCGTCGGCCTCGAGATCAAGCGGGAGCTGCTGGACGGCCAGCTCGCCAGCTGGGGGCGCCGCATCCTGCCCGGCGTTGCCGCCGCGGGCGGTATGGCGGTGCCGGCGCTGATCTACGTCGCCTTCAATGCGGGCAATCCGGCGACGCTGCGCGGCTGGGCCATCCCGGCGGCGACCGACATCGCCTTCGCGCTCGGCGTGCTGGCGCTGCTCGGCTCGCGGGTGCCGGCCTCGCTGCGCATCTTCCTGGCGGCGCTCGCCATCCTCGACGACCTCGGCGCGGTCGCCATCATCGCGGTCTTCTACACGGGCGAGATCGCCCTGCCCTATCTCGGCCTCGCTGGGCTGGTCTCGCTCGCCCTGCTCGGGCTGAACCGGGCGGGGGTGTGCCGGCTGGCGCCCTACCTGCTGCTCGGCGCGGCGCTGTGGTGGCTGACGCTGCGCTCCGGCGTGCATGCGACGGTCGCCGGCGTCCTGCTGGCCTTCGCCATTCCGCTGCGGAACCGGCCGGGCGGGTCGGACGACCTCGCGGCCTCGCCGCTGCATCGGCTGGAGCATGCGCTGCACCTGCCGGTCGCCTTCCTCATCGTCCCGGTCTTCGGCTTCGCCAATGCAGGCGTCTCCTTCGACGGGCTGACGCGGGAGGCGCTGCTCGACCCGCTGACCCTCGGCGTGGCGGCCGGGTTGCTGTTCGGGAAGCTGATCGGCGTCTTCGGCGCGGCCGCGGCGGCGATCAAGCTCGGCTGGGCGGACATGCCGGTCGACGCGCATTGGGGGCATCTGCTGGGCACGGCCCTGCTCTGCGGCATCGGCTTCACCATGAGCCTCTTCATCGGCATGCTGGCCTTCGAGGGCGAGCCGCTGCTGCAGGCGGAGGTGAAGATCGGCATTCTCGCCGGCTCGCTGCTGGCGGGGGTATCCGGAGCGCTGGTGCTGCGGCTGGGGGCGCGGCGGGGCTGATCAGCCCGGCTCCAGCCCCGCCTCCCTGGCGCGCACCGCCAGCTCCGCGATCTGGCCGCGGAGGAAGGCGTGGAAGGCCTCCGGTGTCGAGCCGCGCGGGACGTAGCCGAGCCGGCCGACCTTCTCGGTGAAGCCCGGATCGGCCAGCGCCGCGACCAGCGCGGCGTTGGCCCGGGCGACCACCGGCGCCGGCGTCGCGGCGGGGACGCCCATGCCGAACCAGGCGGAGACGGCGAAGCCCGGCAGCAGGCTGGCGACGGGCGGGATCTCGGGCGCGAGGGCGAAGGGCTCGGGCGAGGTGACGGCGAGCGCCCGCACCTTCCCCTCCCGCACCTGCGGCAGGCCGGCGGCGAAGTCGGTGAAGGTGCTGTCGATGCGGCCGGCGATGACGTCGGTCAGCGCCTCCGGCCCGCCGCGATAGGGCACGGCCGTCATCTCGGCGCCGGCCATGCGGGTGAGCATCGCCGAGGCGATGCGGGCGCTGGCATTGCCGTAGCTGAAGGTGAGGGGCTGCCGCCGTGCCAGTTCGACGAAGCCCTGCAGGTCGCGCGCCGGGCTCGCGGCCGGGACGACGAGGACATAGGCGGTATCGGCGACATAGCCGACCGGGGCGAAGTCCTTCAGCGGGTCGTAGGACAGGCGCGGGACCAGGTAGGTGTTCAGCGCGCCGTTGGTGACGCTCAGCACGCACCAGGTGAGGCCGTCCGGCACGGCGCGGGCGACGCTCTCCGTGCCGACCACGCCGCTGCCGCCCGGGCGGTTGTCGATGATGACCGGCTGGCCGAGCTCGCGGGCGAGCGGCTCGGCGAGGTGGCGCATCAGCGTGTCCGTCACCGTGCCGGCGGGGAAGGCGACGACGATGCGGACTGGGCGGTCGGGCCAGGACTGGGCGCGGGCGAGGCCGGGCAGCAGCGCGGGCGCGGCGAGCAGGGCCCGGCGGGGGATGGGCACGGCGGATCCTCCGGTCGTTCTTGCGGGTCACTGAACAATGCGGGCCCGGGGTTGGCAAGCGCCCTGCGGATGCGACGCGGGCGGCCGCCCCGGCTTCGCAGCGGGCCGCAGTCCGTGCTATCCAGCCCGGCGCGGGGGCGTGGTGGAATGGTAGACACAGGGGACTCAAAATCCCCCGGCCGCAAGGCCTTGCCGGTTCGAGTCCGGCCGCCCCTACCAGCTCCCGTCCGCCGGCTGAGCCGTTCTCAACCCGATATCAACCCTCCTTGAGCCAGGCTCGCTGCGCGGCATGTGAGGGGTGTTTTTGCCGCCTCTGTCCCAAGATCGTCACAAGTGAGTTCGACAGGAAACGCACGCATGGCGACTGGTACGATCCGCAGCGGTCTTCGCTTTGGCCGCCTCGTGGTATCGCATGAGGACAGCCCCTATTTCTGGCGCGGCCGCTTCGCGCGGCGCCGCTGGCTCTGCGATTGCGAATGCGGCGGCAGCGCGACCGTGCGGGAGGACCGGCTGAAGGCCGGCACGACGCTGAGCTGCGGCTGTCTGCGCGACGACGCCTCCCGCGAGCGGCAGTTCCGCCACGGCGGCAAGGCCGGCGGCCGGGTGGCGCCGGAATACCATGTCTGGCAGGCGCTGCTGCACCGGCAGCAGGAGGCCTCGGTCTGCCGCCGCTGGCAGGCCGGCGGCGGGCGCGGCTATGCCGCCTTCCTCGAGGATCTCGGCAAGCGGCCGAGCCCGGACCACCGGCTGGTGCGGCTGAACGAGGCGCGCGGCTTCTCCCCGGCGAATTGCGCCTGGGAGCGTTCGCCGCCGCGGCGCGGCACGCCGCGGCACTTCATCCCCTATCGCGGGCGCATGGTCAGCCTCTCCGCCGCCGCCGCCGCGACCGGCATCGACTACCGCCGGCTCTGCAAGCGGCTGGAGCGTGGCTGGTCGCCGGCGGAGGCGCTGCGGCCGTAAGGGCTACACCGGCCCGGCGGCGGTGAAGCCGCCATCGACCGCAAGCTCCGCCCCGGTGACGTACCTCGCCTCCTCCGAGACGAGGAAGAGCACGGCATGGGCGACGTCCCAGCCGCTGCCCATATGCCCGACCGGCACGCTGGCATGGCGCCGGGCGATCAGCGCCTCGGCATCGTTGGCGCCGAGCTGGCGCACCAGGCGGTGCTCCACCAGCGGCGTGTGCATCAGCCCAGGGATCACCGTGTTGCAGCGGATGCCCCGGCGCGCATGGGCCATGGCGACGGATTTCGAGAAGGCGATGATCCCGGCCTTGCTCGCCGAATAGGCGCTGTGCGGCCGCCCCGCCGACATGCGCAGGGCCGCGACGGAGGAGATGTTGACGATCGCCCCGCCGCCCGCGGCCTCCATGGCCGGGATCGCGTATTTGCAGCCGAGGAAGGCCGTCTTCAGGTTGAAGTCGATCTGCCGGTCCCAAACCTCCTCCGGCATGTCGACCGGCCCGCCGGGCGCCGAGCCGCCGACATTGTTCACCAGGATGTCGATGCGGCCATGGGCCGCGAGGCAGGCGCCGATGGCGGCCTCCACCGCCGCGGCGTCCAGCATGTCGCAGACATGGGCGGTGCAGGTGCCGCCCTCGCCGGCGATGATCGAGGCGGTGTCGCCGACGGCCTCCGGCACGACATCGATGGCGAAGACCCGGGCGCCCCGGCGGGCCAGCAGCGCGGCCGTTGCCTTGCCGTTGCCCCAGCCGGGCCCGACCGAGCCCGCGCCGGTGACGATGGCGACCTTTCCGGTCAGACCCAGCATTCTCCCCTCCCCGATGAACTTTCGTGCCGCCCCGGCGATGAAGCAACGACCGCCATCGTGACAGAGGATTGCATGAACACGCTGCTTCGCCTGCTGCTGATCCCCGCCCTGCTGACCATGACCCTGGCCGCCTGCAATAGGGAAGGCCCGGGCGAGCGCGCGGGTCGGAGCCTCGACCGTGTCGGGGAGCGTGTGCGCGATACGGTGGACCCGCCGCGGGGCCCGGTGGAGCGGCTGGGCCGCTCGGTGGACCGTGCGGTGAACTGAGGCGCGCCCGGTTTCCTGCCCCCGCCATCCGCGGGCCTCGCCTGAGGACGGAGCGGAGGGGCAGGCTACCGGGGATGGGGGCTGCCAGCCTGAGGGCGAGGCCTGCGGCACCTCGGCATCAGCGAGGGACCGCCCTCAGATGCGGCGGTCCGTCCCGATCTGTTCGGGCCGATACTGGCCTTGCAGCCCCTCGCCGCGCAGCAGGTCGGAGATGACGGCGACGGCCAGCGTCGGCGTGAAGGGCTTGGCGATGAAGCGAGAGCCGGCCACCTGCTGCTGCGGCTCCGCCCGGTTGTAGCGGCCCGAGGCATAGATGATCGGCAGCCCGGTGCGGATCACGCGCGCGGCGCGGGCCAGGGCGAAGCCGTCCGACCCGCCGGGCAGGTTGATGTCAGTTAGCATGAGGTCGATTTCCGGATGGTCGCAGAGCAGCGACAGCGCGGCCCTGGCATCCTCCGCCTCCAGCACCTCGAAGCCCATATCGCCGAGGGCGTCGACGAGCGTCAGACGGACCAGGAAATCGTCTTCGACAACCAGCAAAACAGATCTGTGACCATGCATCGGTGGATTCCTTGCCCCCTTACCCGAAGCCCCGACCGATGCCTGCGTTGCCCGGTCCCGCTGTGACGAGCGCGTGACACGGCGCACGAAAATGCGCTTGTCGCGCATAAGTCGTATTGGAACGGAATGAGGGAAACCTCGGCAGCGCCTTGCCGGCCGCAAACATTGCGCGCCTGGCCCTCAGTATTGATGCCGAGATAAATCCATCTTGATCTTGATATTTCGCATGCGGCACGCATGCATTGATTCAGCCGCGATATCACGGCCGGGCGAAGATTGATCCCGTTCTAGGATGTGCGCTGGCAGAATCAGGCGCTCAGTTGGCGCTGTCCTGCATCTCGGCGACTTCGAGCAGGGTCGCGCCGTTGCGGCGGGCCTGCAGCGTATCCGTCTCCCGGCAGGGCTGGCCCCGCAGCAAGGCGGAGCCGGGGGCGGTCACCTCGAGCTTGGCCCGCACCCGGCAGACCACGCGCTGCGAGGAGGCGGGAGAGCCGCCATGCCAGCGGCGGATCGCCTCCTCCCAGCGGCCGGTCTCGGTGTACCAGCGGCGCAGCAGGCCGCCGGCCCAGTCGGTCGCCCGCACCGGGTCGAGCGGCCAGTCGGCGCCGCGCGCATGCACCCGGGCATTCACCTGCACGCAGCCGGCCATGACGCTGTGCCCGGCCGGCGCCTGGGTCAGCATGCGGCGCGCGGTCGGCAGGTCGTCCGGGAAATAGGCGCGGCCGCCGATGCTCAGCGCATGGGCGTGCAGCCCGCTCTCGGACAGGGCCACGGCCACCAGCAGGCCCTGCGGCAGGCCGTGCACCCGCTCGGCCCGGCGGGCCGCGGCGAGGCAGGCGGCGCGGGGGGAGCTCGGCAGGGCCGTCGCCACGGCGGGCGGGATGAGTTCCTGCGGCGCATCGGGCAGGCGGGGCGCCGCTTCGGCGGGCCGCCGCGCCGGGCCGGCCAGGGCGCCGCCGGGCGGAGCCGCGGCCAGCACCAGCGCCAAGGCAATGCCGGCCCGCCGCAAGGCCCCTGCCATGCGGTTTTTCCCTGAAGGGAGGGCGCCCCGCACACCGTGCGGGAACGCCGCTGAGGGTCGCCGGGAGTTGCCTGCCGGCGTGCCGTTCGCGGACGTCATGCCTCGGCGTTAGCATGGGCCGGAAGGATTGCGCAACATGGCGTGATCGGCCCCGGGCTTCGCCGGCCGCGAGGCTGCCCCATTTCCGCACGAGGCTCCGCCGCCGGGAGACACCGACCATGCCGCAGCTCACGCGCCGCAGCCTCGCCGCGGGCCTTGCCCTCCTCACCCCGCCCGCCCGGGCGGAGGCCGCCTATCCGGAGCGGCCGGTGACGGTCGTGGTGCCCTTCTCCGCCGGCGGCGCGGCCGATATCGCGGCGAGGACGCTGGCCGCCCATGCCCCGCGCACCCTGCCGAACCCGCAGGCCGGGCTGGTGGTGGAGAACCGCACCGGCGCCTCGGGCGCGGTCGGCACCGGCTTCGTGGCGCGGGCCAAGCCGGATGGGCATACCCTGCTGCTGGCCCGCACCGGCTCCTCCGCCATCCTGCCGGCGACCGACCCGCGTACGCCCTATGCCTGGGACGAGTTCACCATGCTCGGCCTGCTGGACGAGAACCCCTTCGTCGTCTGCGTGCGCGCCGACGCGCCGTGGCGGACGCTCGGCGACCTCGCCACGGCGCTGCGCGAGGCGCCGGGCCGGCTGAATTTCTCGACGACCGGGCCGGCGACGCTGCTCGACCTCGGGGTGCGGCACCTCTTCGCCAGCCTCGGCCTGCCGATCGATGCGGGCGTCGCCATCCCCTTCCGCGGCGGGGCGGAGGCGGTGGCGGCGGTGCTCGGCGGGCAGGCGCAGTTCATCGGCAACAACCTGAGCGACATGGCCGGGGCGGTGGCCGACCGGCAGCTCCGCGCCCTGGTGGTCGGCACGGCGGAGCGGCTGCCGAGCCTGCCCGGCGTGCCGACCGCGCGCGAGGCGGAGGTGGAGCCGCTGGCCCGCATCGCCGGATGGAACGCGCTCTTCGGCCCGCCGGGCCTGCCGGAGGGGGTGGTGAAGGCCTGGACCGCGACGCTCGCCCGGCTGCGGCAGGACCGGGACTGGATGGCGGCGACCCGCCGCGTCGGCTCCATCCCCCGGCTGCTCGCGCCGGAGGAGACGCTGGACTACGTGCGGGCGCAGGTGGCGCTGTACCGGGAGCTGGCGAAGCGGCTCGGCCTGGTCTGAGCCGGGCTTGCCGCCGGGGCCGCCGCGGCTACCCTGGCTGCGAAACGGAGACCGCCCATGGACAGCCTCACCCCCGCCACCGCCGGCAAGGCGGAGGCGCTCGCGGCCCGCTACGGCCGCGATGCCATCCCGCCTGCCGGACCCTGGAACGAGACCATTGCCGGCATGCTCGGCCATCGCTCGGTCCGCGCCTACCGGCCCGACCCGCTGCCGGAGGGGACGCTCGAGACGCTAGTGGCCGCCGCCGCCTCGGCCGCGACCTCTTCCAACCTGCAGACCTGGTCGGTGGTCGCGGTGCAGGACCCAGAAACCAGGGCCGCGCTGGCCGAGCTGGCGGGCGGGCAGCGGCATATCCGACAATGTCCGCTCTTCCTCGTCTGGCTGGCCGACCTCTCTCGCAATGCCCGGCTGGGCGAGGCGCAGGGGGTTGCGCTCGAGGCGCTGCCCTATCTCGAGAGCTTCCTCGTGGCCGCGGTCGATGCGGCGCTCGCCGCGCAGAATGCGGTGGTGGCGGCGGAGTCGCTCGGCCTGTCGACCGTCTATATCGGCGCGCTGCGGAACGACGTGCAGCGCGTGGCCGGGCTGCTCGGCCTGCCGCCGGGGGCGGTCGGGGTCTTCGGGCTTTGCGTGGGCTATGCCGCCGAGCCGGGTGCGGTGAAGCCGCGCCTGCCGCAGGCAGCCGTGCTGCACCGGGAGCGCTATGCGACCGAGGGCGAGGCGGCGCTGCGGGCCGGATACGACGCGGTGCTCGGTGACTTCTCCGCCCGCCATGGCATGGGGCCGGAGGGCTGGACCGGGCGCGTCATCGGCCGGCTGGCGAAGCTCAAGGCGATGGCGGGGCGGGACCGGCTGGTGGCGGCACTCCGGGACCGCGGCTTTCCGCTGAAGTAGAGGGTTTCTTAAGCGGGAAGCGGGTAGAGCCGCCCTACCGGCCGCGCCGATCCGCGGCGGGCCGGCGAGGGGGTCCATGGCCACGCTCACCGGCACCGCGGGCGCCGACCTGCTGCAGGGGACGGACGGGGGCAACAGCCTCTCCGGCCTCGGCGGCGACGATACGCTGGTCGGCGGCGCGGGGAACGACACGCTCGATGGCGGGCCGGGCAATGACCGGGCGGTGATCGACCGCTCGGCCAGCACGGCGGCCATCGGCTTCTACATGCTGGCGCCGGGGCTGGTCAGCCAGATCGCCGGCACCCTGGTGACGGGGGTGGAGAACCTCACCTTCCTCTCGGGAAGCGGGGATGATGGGCTGGTCGGCGGCGCGGGCGACGACAGCCTGGTCGGCGGCGCAGGAAACGACGCGCTGCAGGGCCTGGCCGGGGCGGATACGCTGGTCGGCGGCGCCGGGGCGGATACGCTGGTCGGCGGCGCCGGGGCGGATACGCTGCTCGGCGGCGCCGGGGCCGATGCGCTGACGGGCAGGGCGGGGGCGGACCGCTTCATCCTGCAGGGCAGCGGCGGGCTCGACAGCAGCCTCGCCGCCACCGACCGCATCACCGACTTCAACGCCGCCGAGGGCGACCTGCTGGTCCTGCGGGGCGAGGCGATCGGCACCGGTCTGCTGCCGCTGGCCACCGGCAGCTTCGACCTCTCCGGCGGGGCGGCCCTGCCGGTCGGCTTCGGCGGGGCGCTGGCCGCGCGGGCGGCGCCGGCCGCCGGCATGGCGCTGCCGGATGCGACGGGGGGGGCAGGGCCTCACCCTCTACTGGCAGCCGGGGCTCTCGGGGGGCGGCTGGCTGCTGCTCGACCTCGACCGGGACGGGCTGCTCGGCAGTGCCGACCTCGTGGTGCGGTTCGACCTGCCGACGGGCCAGGCGATCGGCGCCGGGAGCTTCGTCGCCGGCACCTTCTCCCTCCTCGGGACCGCCGGGGCGGACAGCCTGGCCGGCACCGCCGGGGCGGACCGGATCCTCGGCTTCGCCGGCGCGGATACGCTGCTCGGCCTCGACGGGGACGACACCCTCATCGGCGGCGACGGGAATGACAGCCTCGTCGGCGGCGCCGGCTTCGACAGCCTCGTCGGCGGCGCCGGCTTCGACAGCCTCGTCGGCGGCGCCGGCTTCGACAGCCTGGTCGGCGGCGAGGGCGAGGATACGCTCGACGGCGGCGCCGGGACCGACGTGCTCGACGGCGGGTGCGGCGATGACCGGCTGATCGGCGGCGCCGGGGATGACCTGCTGCTCGGCGGCGCCGGCGACGATTGGCTGCAGGGCGGCGACGGGAACGACAACCTGCAGGGCGGCTTCGGCGCCGACCGGCTCGAGGGCGGGCTGGGGGCCGATACGCTGCTGCTCCAGGGCATGGGGCAGGCGAGCTGGTCCGGCCTCGGGGCGATGGACACGGTCATCGGCTTCGGCCGCGCGGCGGGCGACCGGCTTCGCATCAGCAATGCCTGGTTCGGCCGGGCGGATGGCGGCGGGGCGGATGCCGGGACCTATACCGGGACGGACGGCATCGCCCGGCCGTTGGTCTTCAGCGGCAGCACCGGCGCGCTCATCGCGGCGCCGGTCGCCGGGATGGCGCTGCCGGCGCAGCGGCTCGATGCCTACCAGGCCCATTGGCTGGCCGGGCGGGACGGCGGCGGCTGGCTGGTCCTCGACCTCGACCGCAACGGGCGGCTGGATGCGACGGACCTCGCCGTGCGGCTGGACGGCGTCGCCTCGCTCGGGGTGGCTGACTTCATCGACGGCACCTTCCTCACCCTGGGCGGCGGCTTCGTCATCGCCGGGACGGTCGGGGATGACAGCCTGCGGGGCGGCAGCCTGGCCGAGACCTTCCTCGGCAGCCCCGGCAATGACCGCATCGCCGGCGGGGCGGGGGCGGGGAATGCGCTGAGCTATGCCGGCCTCGCCGGCCCGGTCGCCGTGACCCTCGCCGGCTATGCCGCGGGCACGGTGGCGAAGCCGGGCGGCGGGGTGGACCGCTTCACCGACATCCAGGTGATCGCCGGCACCGCGGGCGACGACACGCTGGACGGCAGCGGCGCCGCGGCCGGGTTCTTCGCCCTCAGCCTCGAGGGGCGGGCGGGGGCAGACCGGATCATCGGCAACGGTACCACGGCGGTGCAGGTCTCCTACGGGGCGAGCCCGGCGGCGGCGCTCATCGACCTCCAGGGTGGCACGGCGCAGGATGGCTGGGGCAGCATCGACACGCTGGTGAACATCCGCAGGGTCGCGGCGCTCTCGGTCCATGGCGACACGGTGCTGGGCTCGGCCTGGGACGACGTCTTCCTCTCCGGACGGGACGGCAACAAGAGCTTCGGCGGCCGCGCCGGGCAGGATGAGTGGCGCTATGCCGGCGACGGGGCCATCACCGTCGAGCTCACGCCGCGCCTGGTCGGCGGCTTCCTCCTCGGCCCCTATGTGCTGCAGCCGGGGGGACGGACCGGCTGACCTCGATCAAGGTCATCACCGCCGGGCCGGGCGACGACAGCATCCATGGCTCGGCGGCGGACGAGCGGTTCAGCGGCGGGCCGGGCAACGACACCATCGATGGCGGCGGCGGGCTCGATACCGTCAGCTACGAGACGGGCGGGCTAGCGGAGCGGGGCGTCACCGTCGACCTCGGCACGGGCACCGCCACCGACCAGTGGGGCGGGGCCGATGTGCTGCGCGGCATCACTTCGGTCTGGGGCTCCCCGCTCGGCGACGACCTGACCGGGATCGCCATCGGCACCTATACCTGGATGCGCGGCCTCGCCGGCAACCACACGCTGCGGGCGCCCGGGAGCGGCAGCTGGGCCGGCGCGGACTACGCCGGCGACCCGGCCGGCATCGACGCCGACCTCGGCGCCGGCACGGTGCGGGATGGCTGGGGCGGGACGGACCGGCTCGTCGCCATCAGCCTCATCCGCGGCTCCGCCTTCGACGACACCATCGCCGGCGGGGCGGGGGCCGATACGCTGATCGGCGGGCCGGGCAACGACCTCTACCGGGTCGGCCCCGGCGACCAGGTGATCGAGGCGCCGGGCGAGGGGGAGGACACGATCATCGCCGCGGCGGCCTGGACGCTGCCCGCCCATGTCGAGGTCCTGGTGCTGGCCGAGGCCGCCGGCAGCGCCAATGGCTGGGGCAACGAGCTCGACAACCTGCTGGTCGGCAACGGCGGCGCCAATGCGCTCGACGGCGGCTCCGGCCAGGACACGCTCCGGGGCGGCGACGGGGCGGATACGCTCTACGGCGGCAGCGGCGACGACGTGCTGTGGGGCGAGCCGGGGAACGACGTCCTCGTCGGCGGGCCGGGCGCCGACCGGTTGCTCGGCGGCGACGGCGACGATCTCGTCGTCGGCGAGGCCGATGGCCGCTTCACCGGCACCCTGCTGCTCGACACCGGCGAGGCGTCGCCGCGCGCCATCGCCCTCGCAGGCATCGCCACCGTGGCGGACAGCATGGATGGCGGCGCCGGCTATGACCGCTGGAGCGCCGGCGCCCTCGGCATGCTGCTCGACCTGCGCGCCCTGCCCGGGGCGATGCTCGGCATGGAGGAGATCAACGGCTCTACCGGCAACGACGTGCTGCTGTCGGCGGGCCAGCAGGCGGCGACGCTGAACGGCGGGGCGGGGGAGGATACGCTGTCCGGCACCGGCAGCGGCGACCGGATCGACGGCGGCGACGGCAATGACCTCATCGCCGGCCAGGGGGGCGACGATACGCTGCTCGGCGGCGCGGGGGCGGATACCCTGCTCGGCGGCGCCGGCGCGGACCGGGTCGACGGCGGCGACGAAGCCGACCTGCTGGGCGGGGGCCTTGGCGCGGATACGCTGCTCGGCGGCGCCGGCGACGATACGCTGCGGGGCGATGACGGCAACGACTGGCTCGATGGCCAGGCCGGGCGGGACAGCTTGGCCGGCGGCCTCGGCGACGATACCCTCGTCTCCGCGGATTGGGATGCTGTGCTGGACGGGGGCGACGGCACCGACCTCGCGCTGCTCGACCGCAGCGCCGCCGCCGCCGACCTCGTCCTCGACATGGCGGCGGGCATCCTGACGGATGGCCTGCGGACCACCCTGCTGCGCGGGATCGAGCGGTTGGTCGTCACCGGCGGGGCCTGGGCGGACCGGCTCGCGGGCGGCGACGGCCCTGGCCTGCTGAATGGCGGGGACGGCAACGATACGCTCACCGGCGGCGGCGGCGACGATACGCTGATCGGCGGGGCCGGCGCCGACCTGCTCCACGGCATGGGCGGCCGCAACAGCCTGCTGGGCGGGCTCGGCGACGATACGCTGGTGTCCACCGACTGGGACGTGGTGCTGGATGGCGGCGACGGCGACGACCTCGCCCGGATCGACCGCAGCGCCGGCCTGGTCGGCATCGTCCTCGGCGCGGGCAGCGTCACCGATGGCAGCCGCACGACCCTGCTGTGCGGCATCGAACGGCTGGACGTCATCGGCGGGGCCGGCGCGGACCGGCTGGCCGGCGGCGTGGGGGCCGATACGCTCGCCGGCGGCGCCGGGGACGATACGCTCGATGGCGGGTTGGGGCCGGACCGGCTCGTCGGCGGTGCGGGCCACGATCTCTACCATGTCGACGATGTCGGGGACCGCGTGGTGGAGGAGCCGGGCGAGGGGAGCGATACGGACATCGCCAGCGTCGACTACGTCCTGCCGGCCAATGTCGAGGTGCTGGTGCTGGCGCCCGGGGCGCTGCGGGGCACCGGCAACGAGCTGGCCAACCTGCTGGTCGGGAATGACGGGCCGAACCTCCTCCTCGGCGGCGGCGGGGATGATACGCTGGTCGGCGGCGGCGGGACGGACCGCCTGCTGGGCGGCGACGGGAACGACCTGCTGGACGGCGCCTCCGGCCTCGGCGAAATGGACTGGATGGCCGGTGGTGCCGGCCATGACACCTACCGGGTCGACAGCCTTGCGGATGTGGTGGTGGAGGCGCCGGGCGGCGGGATCGATACCGTCCTCGCCGCCATCCCGGGCGGCACCTACACCCTGCCGGCCAATGTCGAGAACCTGGTGCTGCTGGGGACGACGCGCATCGGCCAGGGCAACGAACTCGGCAATGCCATCACGGGCAATGCCCTGGCGAACTGGCTGCTCGGCGGCGCCGGAAACGACACGCTCGATGGCGGCGGGGGGAATGACGTGCTGTTCGGCGGGACGGGGGCGGACCTCTTCCTCTTCGGCGCGGGAGGCGGGGCGGACTGGATCGGCGACTTCACGCCGGGGGTGGACCGGGCTCGCATCGCCGGCCTCGCCAGCTTCGCCGCGGTGCTGGCGGCGACGACGGACCGGCCCGGCGGGGCAGTGATCGACCTCGGCCAGGGCGACAGCTTCACCTTGGCCGGCATCGCCCGGTCCGCGCTCTGGGCGGGTGACTTCGTGTTCGGCTGAGCCCCGGAGCGGGTTGTTCAGTCTGGCACATACCTCCGACCAGGTGATTCCACCCGATCGGGGTTCGCTCTAGCGCCGCGCGGCGAAGTCGATCCGCGGGTCGACCAGCGTGTAGGTGAAGTCGCCGACGATCTGCATCACCAGCCCGAGCAGGGTGAAGACGTAGAGCGTGCCGAACATGATCGGGTAGTCGCGCCGGATCGCCGCCTCGAAGCCGAGCAGGCCGAGCCCGTCGAGCGAGAAGATGATCTCGACCAGCAGCGCCCCGGTGAAGAGGATGCCGATGAAGGCCGCAGGGAAGCCGGCGATGATCAGCAGCATCGCGTTGCGGAAGACATGGCCGTAGAGCACCCGCCTCTCCCCCGCACCCTTGGCGCGGGCCGTCACCACGTACTGCTTGCCGATCTCCTCCATGAAGGAGTTCTTGGTCAGCATGGTGAGCCCGGCGAAGCCGCCGATGACGAGGGCGATGGTCGGCAGCACCATGTGCCAGGCATAGTCCGCCGCGCGCGTCAGGAAGGGAGCGTCCTGCAGGCCCGAGGACAGCAGCCCGCGCAGCGGGAACCACTGCACGAAGCTGCCCCCCGCGAAGAGCACCACCAGCAGGATGGCAAAGAGGAAGCTCGGGATCGCATAGCCGACCAGCACCACCGCGCTGCTGGCCAGGTCGAAGCGCGTGCCGTCGCGCACCGCCTTGCGGATGCCGAGAGGAATGGAGACGAGGTAGATGATCAGCGTGGACCACAGGCCGAGCGAGATGGAGACGGGCAGCTTCTCAAGGATCAGCTGCGTCACCGGCCTGTCCTGGAACAGGCTGCGGCCGAGGTCGAAGCGGGCATAGCCCGCCAGCATCTCGCCGAGCCGCTGCGGCCAGGGCTTGTCGAAGCCGAAGGCGCGCTCGATCTCCTGCACCACCGCCGGGTCGAGGCCGCGGGCGCCGCGGTAGCGGCTGGCCTCGTTGGAGCCCTGGTTGGCCGGCGGGCGGGTGGTCTCGCCCTGGCCCTCGCCGGAGAGGCGGCCGAGGGTGCTGCCGCCCTGTCCCTTCAGCTCCGCCAGCATCTGGTCGACCGGGCCGCCGGGGGCGAACTGCACCACGGCGAAATTGATCAGAATGATGCCGAGCAGCGTCGGCACCACCAGCGCCAGGCGGCGGAGGAGGTAGGCGCCCATGCTATTGCGGCTTCGCCTCGCGCTTGCCCTGCTCGATCGTGCCCTCGCGCCCGCGCTCGATCCACCAGCTGTCGATGGCCAGGGCGTATTTCGGGTTGCGCGGCGGGCGGCCGAGCTTGTCCCAATAGGCCACGCGGAAGGTGCGGCTGTGCCAGTGCGGGATCATGTAGTCGTTCCACAACAGCACCCGGTCGAGGGCGCGGGTGCGGGCGACCAGCTCGGCGCGGTCGGGTGCCGCGATGACCATCTCCACCAGCTCGTCGACCACCGGGTTGGCGATGCCGGCGACGTTCTGGCTGCCGTTCTCCTGGGCCTTGGCGCTGGTCCAGTAGTCGCGCTGCTCGTTGCCGGGGGAGAGGGACTGGCCCTGGCTGTCCACCGTCATGTCGTAGTCGAAGGCGTCGATCCGCACCTGGTACTGCGCCGGGTCGATGGTGCGGACGCGCGGCTCCATCCCGAGGCGCTGGAGGGTCTGCACATAGGGCAGCGCCACACGCTCGAAGCTCGGCCCGTTCAGCAGGATCTCGAAGGCGAAGTTCTGGCCCTCGGCATTAACCAGCTTGCGGTCGCGCACCGTCCACCCGGCCTGGCGCAGCAGGTCGAGGGCGCGGCGCAGCCCGTCGCGGTTGTTGCCGGAGCCGTCGGTGACGGGCAGCCTGTAGGGCTCGGTGAAGAGGCGGTCGGGCACCCGGCCCTTGAAGCCCTGCAGGATGGCGAGCTCCCGCCCCTCCGGCAGGCCGGAGGAGGCGAGCTCGGAGTTGGAGAAGTAGGAGGTCGTCCGCGTGTAGCTGCCGTAGAAGAGGTTGGCGTTCATCCACTCGAAGTCGAAGACCTCGATCAGCGCGCGGCGAACGCGGGCATCCTGGAAGAGCGGCCGGCGCAGGTTCACGGCGAAGGCCTGCATGCCGGTCGGCAGCTCGTGGCGGATCTCCTCGCGCTTGACGAGGCCGCGCTGCACGGCGGGGAAGTCGTAGGCCGTCGCCCAGTCCTTGGCGGTGTTCTCGGTGCGGAAGTCGATCTGCCCGGCCTTGAAGGCCTCCAGCGCCACGGTGCTGTCGCGGAAATACTCGTAGCGCATCACGTCGTAATTGGCGGTACCGCGCGCCGTCGGCAGGTTGCGCGCCCAGTAGTCGGGGACGCGGCGGTAGACCAGGCTGCGGCCGTTCTCGAAGCGCTCCAGCCGGTAGGGGCCGGAGCCGAGCGGCGGCTCGAGCAGCGGCCGGGCGAAGTCGCGCCCCTCCCACCAATGCTTCGGCAGCACCGGCATCTGGCCGAGGATCAGCGCCAGCTCGCGGTTCTCGTTCGTCTTGAAGCGGTAGGTGACGCGGCGGGGCCCCTCGGCCACCACCTCCGCCACATCGGCCCAGTAGGCGCGGTAGAAGGGCCGGCCGCTCTGGCGGAGGGTGTTGAAGGTCCAGACCACGTCCTCGGCGGTGACCGGCCTGCCGTCATGGAAGCGCGCCTCGGGGCGGAGCTCGAAGCTGACGCCCATGCGGTCGGCCGGCTGCTCGATGGCGGCGGCGATGTGGCAGTACTCCGTGCCGGCCTCGTCCGAGCTCTCCTTCAGCAGCGTGTCGTAGAGGTTGCCGATGGCGACCGCCGCCGTGCCGCGCAGGATGTAGGGGTTGAAGCTGTCGAAGCTGCCGAGGGCGGTCAGCGCGATCTCGCCGCCCTTCGGCGCCTCCGGGTTCACCCAGGGCCAATGGGCGAAGTCGGCGGGCAGCGCCGGGTCGCCGAGCAGGGAGAGGGCGTGGCTGCGGGTCGGCCCTTGCTGGGCGGCGGCGCCGCCGGGCCGGAGGAGGGTCCCAAGCGAGGGGATGGCGAGGCCGGAGGCCAGGAGGGTGCGGCGGTCCATGGCGGGAGGATGGGGGTTCCCCCCGCCCGCGGCAACCGTCACCCGCCGAGCAGGCCGACCGCTTCCTCCAGCAGGGCCGGGTCGCCCACCGCGAGCACGCGGCCGTCGCTCTCGAGGGTCAGCGCCTCGCCCCGCCAGCCGGTGACGCGGCCGCCGGCGCCCTCCACCACCGGGACCAGGGCGGCCCAGTCCCAGGGCTTCATCGTGCTCTCGGCGATGACGTCGACCAGGCCGAGGGCGACGAGGCCGTAGCTGTAGCAATCCCCGCCCCAGGTGACGCGGCGGGCGGCGGCGCGGAGGCGCTCGAAGCCCGCCGCGTCGGCGGGGGCGAACATGTCGGGGCTGGTGCAGGAGAGCTCGGCCTCGGCGAGGCGCGGGCAGGGCCGGCAGCCGGCCGCCCCGCCGAGGGGGGAGTGGAAGCGCGTCGGCTGGCCCGCGGCGCCGATCCAGCGCTCGCCGATCCCCGGCTGGTCGATCAGGCCGAGCACCGGTGCGCCACGGTGAAGCAGGCCGATCAGCGTGCCGAAGAGCGGCCGGCCGGTGACGAAGGCGCGAGTGCCGTCGATCGGGTCCAGCACCCAGAGATATTCGGCCTCGATCTGGTCGGGGCCGTATTCCTCGCCCCAGATGCCGTGGTCGGGGAAGCGGGCGGCGAGGACCTCGCGCATGGCGCGCTCGGCGCCGCGATCGGCCTCGGTGACGGGGCTGGCATCGCCCTTGGCCTCGACCAGCAGGGGGGAGCGGAAGAGCGGGCGGATGACGGCGCCCGCCGCCTCGGCCGCCGCCTCGGCTGCCGCGATGAATGCCTCCATGACCCTGGCCCCCCGGTTTGCGCCCTCTTCCCCCCTCGATTAGAAGCCGCGGACCCCTCTTGCAACGGCACCCGCATGACCGACGTGATCGCCTTCCAGGGCCTGCCCGGCGCCTATTCCGACCTGGCCTGCCGCGCCGCCTATCCCGGCTGGACCACCCTGCCCTGCCCGAGCTTCGAGGCGGCGATGGATGCGGTGCGCGGCGGCCAGGCGGCGCTCGCCATGCTGCCCTGCGAGAACTCGCTCGCCGGCCGGGTGCCGGACATCCACCGGCTGCTGCCGGAGAGCGGCCTCGCCGTGGTCGGCGAGCATTTCGAGCGGGTGGAGCATTGCCTGCTCGCCCCGCATGGCGCGACGCTCGCCACGCTCAGGCGGGCGCACAGCCACCCGGTCGCGCTCGGCCAAGTGCGGAGCATCCTGAAGGAGCTCTCCCTCACCCCGGTGATCGAGGCGGATACGGCGGGCGCAGCGCAGATCATCGCCGAGCGAGGCGGCATCGAGGATGCGGCGATCGCCAGCGCCCTGGCCGCCGAGACCTACGGGCTCAACATCCTCCGGCGCAACGTGGAGGACGCGGCGCACAACACCACGCGCTTCTATGTCTGCTCGCCGGCGCCTAGGGTGCCGGAGGCGGGGACGCCGGACTGCGTCACCACCTTCGTCTTCCGCGTCCGCAACATCCCGGCCTCGCTCTACAAGGCGCTCGGCGGCTTCGCCACCAACGGCGTGAACATGACCAAGCTCGAGAGCTACATGCTCGATGGCGAGTTCACCGCGACGCAATTCCTGGCCGATGTCGATGGCCATCCGGAGGAATCGTCGGTGCGCCGCGCGCTGGAGGAGCTGGCCTTCTTCTCGCGCGAGCTGAAGCTGCTCGGCACCTATCCGGCGCACCCCTACCGGCGGGCGCATCGCGGCGCGGCGGAGTAGTTCCCCACAGAACCGCTGCGCGGCTTTGCGAGGACCCCGACTCTCCCTTTGCGTCCGAGGCCTCGCCAAACCCCCATCCCGGCAGGTCCGCCGGGCGACGCCGCCTTTCCGCTTCTTTTATTCTGATATCGATCTTAAACTGCCGGGCATGCGCGCCTGGCCCTTGCTGCTGCCCCTGCTGCTCGCCGCCTGCGGCGACACGCTCTTCGCCCACTATGCCGAGACTGCCTGGACCGAGGCGGTGGAGCGCGTCGCCACCCCGCTCGAGGACCTGCCGGAGCCGGACGGGCCGGCGCTCCGCCTCTGGATCCGCGGCAGGCCGACGGCGGCGGTGCTGCCGTAGGAGATCGGCGAGCGGCGCATCTGGCGCACCGCGGCCGGGCAGGTGGTCTCGACCGAGGGCGGCCGCGTCACCGCCACGGCCGGCTTCCGGCAGTATGTCGCGGCGACGCGTTTCGATGGGCCGGACCCGCTCGCCAACCCGGCCGGGCTGCTGGACCAGGCCGCCTCCGCTCGCCGCCTGGTCGACCTGAAGGACCCGAGCGGCGATCCGGAGGGGATGCGCTTCGGCCTCGCCCTCGATTGCCGGCTGCGGGCCGAGGCCACGGAGGATGCCGAGATCCTGCTGGTGCGGGAGCGCTGCCGCAGCCGCGGGCGCTTCGGCTTCACCAACCTCTTCTGGGTGGAGGCGGCGGGCGGCGCGGTGGTGCGGGCCGAGCAGTGGATCGGCCCGGCCATGCCGATGCTGGTGATGGAATTCCTCAGCCCCGCCAGCTGAGTCCGGCCCGCCGCACGCGCCGCGCCACATAGGCCAGCCAGAGCAGCTGGAGCGCGAGCGCCGGCAGCACGATGAGCGGCTTCAGCCCCGGCCGCAGCTGCAGGAACAGCACGGCCAGCGCCGCATGGAAGAGCGCGAAGCCCCAATGCGTGGCCGCGACCGCCATGGTCGGCATGCCGCTGCGCTGGGCCATCTGGTAGAGATGGGTGCGGTGCGGTGCGCCGACCCTGTCGCCCATCCAGCCGCGGCGCAGCAGGGTGAAGGCAGCGTCGAAGAGCAGGCCGAAGAGCAGCAGCGGCACGATCAGGAAGCTGAGCTGGCCGGCATCGAAGCGCGCCGCCGCAACGGCCAGCACCGCCAGCATGAAGCCGGCGAACTGGCTGCCGACATCGCCCATGAAGATCCGCGCCGGCGCCAGGTTGAAGGGCAGGAAACCGGCGAAGCCCGCCGCCAGCATCAGCGCCGAGAGGTAGACGAAGCGCCCGCCCTCGGCGCCGGCGATGGCGGCAAGGGCGGCGCAGGCGATCAGCAGCGTGCCGCCGGCCAGCCCGTCCAGCCCGTCCATGAAATTCACCGCATTGGTGCAGCCGAGGATCCAGAAGACGGTCAGCGCCGGCCCGATCCAGCCGAGCTCCGTCACGCCGATATAGGGGAGCGCAAGGCGGGAGAGCGTCAGCCCGGTGCCGACCGCGACCAGCGCCGCTGCAAGCTGCGCCAGCAGCCGCAGCCGGGCGGAGAGGTTGCGGATGTCGTCGACCAGCGCGACGCCGGCGATGGCGAGCGCGGCGAGGATGACGCCGAGGAACTGCCTCTCCTCCAGCCGGGCGAAATCGGCGACGCGGTAGAGCACCAGCAGCCCGACCATGAAGGCGAGGACCACGCCGACCCCGCCGCCCCGCGGCGTCGCCACACGATGGGCGCTGCGGCCGTTCGGGATGTCGAGGATCGGCCAGCGGATCATCGCCCGGACGGCCGCCGCCGAGAGCAGCGCCAAGCCAAGGGCGAAGAGGAGATGTTGCGAGAATGCGCCGAGGGTCATGCGGGCGCGGGTGTGGCCGATGTGGCGGCGAACCGCAAGCGCCCCCGTCCCAATCCGCCCGCGCCACGAAAACCCGAAGTGATCTGGCCGGTTATGTCCGTATCCGCACAGTGCCGGGAAGGATCAGCCATGTTCATGCGCGTCGACAAGCTGCAGGCGGAACTCCCCGCGCCGAAGCGGCAAGACCCCAATGCCGCGGCTGCCCTGCAGGAACTGCTCGGCGGCAAGTATGGCGAGATGTCGACCCTCGGGAATTACATGTTCCAGAGCTTCAATTTCAAAAGCAAAAGCAAGCTCCGCCCCTTCTACGGCCTCGTCGCCAGCATCACGGCGGAGGAGCTGGGGCATGTCGAGCTGGTCAGCAACGGCGTCGCCATGCTGGCCAACGGGCCGGACAAGGGCGCCGACGGCTCGGACGGCGGCGACATCTCGAAGACGCCCTTCGAAGCGATGAAGGACATCCGCTCCTTCGCCAGCTTCGCCTCCCATGGCGGAGGGGCGACGCCGGTGAACAGCAATTCCATGTCCTGGAACGCCGACATGGTGACCACCACGGGCAATGTGGTGTTCGACCTGCTGCACAATTTCCACCTCGAATGCGGCGCGCGGCTGCACAAGCTGCGGGTCTACGAGACCCTCTCCGACCCGACTGGGCGCGAGGTCTGCGGCTACCTGCTGGTGCGCGGCTCGGTGCATGCGCATGCCTATGCGCTGGCGATCAAGAGCCTCACCGGTGTCGAGCTCGAGAAGATGCTGCCGACGCCGAACATCCCGCTCGGCAACATTCCGGAGTGCCAGAAGTACCTCCAGGAAGGCTCGCATCGCCGGCTCTACACCTGGAGCCCGAACGACTATGCGGACATCGCCGGCATCTGGAACCCGAGCGAGATGGCCCTGCCGGGCGATCCGCCGGGCGAGCTCGAGGTGGTGAAGGGCATGCCGGACGGCGGCAAGATCCACCAGCTGGAGGGCATCCCCTCGGCCTTCACCCCGGACTATGCGCCGGAAGAGATGTTCGAGATCGCCGCCAAGCTGACCAAGGCGATGGGATGACCTGACAGGACGGGACTATCTCAATAGGCCGAGATAGTCCCGCCCCAGCGCCTCCGCCCGCCCCTTGCGCGTCACCTCCCAGAGCGGGTTGTCGACCGCGAGGCGCTGGCCGCCGTCCCGCACCACGGGGCGGATCACCGCATTCGCCACCACCGGCGTCTCCGGCCCCAGCAATTGTAGCGGGATGCGGACGAAGATGCCCTTGTCGAAGCTGCCCTCGCCGAAGCGCCGGGCGGAGACGTCGGTGCGCGTGGCGAAGCCGCCGACCTCGATGCCGCTGTCGAAGCGGCGGCTGACCTCGAGCGTCGCGCCCCAGTCGCCGGCAAGGTAGCGCCCGGCCCGCACCACGGTGCCGAGGTTCCAGACCGGCAGGTCGGCATAGAGCGAGAGATGCCCGGTCGCCACGGAATAGCCGAGCGAGCCGAGGCGCTGCCGGTAGTCCCGCTGCGCCACCCAGGCCAGGTCGAGGCCGAGGGCGAAGCCGCGCTGCTGCGGCCGCCACAGCACCTCGCCCGAGACGCCGCCGAACATCGGCTCCAGCAGCCCGGCCGAGACGCGTGCGAACCAGTCGGGCGCCGGGCTCCAGAGTCGCTCGGCATAAAGCGTCGGGATCGCCGCCCGGCCCTCCCGCGCATAGCGGGCGATGTCGCTGCGGACACGGGGCAGGCGGCTGTCGGAGGGCAGGCCCCGGTCGAGATTGCCCGCCACCGCCTGGGCCAGGCTCCCCGCCACCGCGAAGCCTGCCCCGAGCCCGAGCCGCGCCACCGCCGCCCCGGCCGCCTGCCAGCGGAAGCCCGTCTTCGGGTCGCCGAGCTGCAGGGTGAGGCGCGGCTCCAGCGCCCAGGCGAGGTCGGGCGCGAAGCCGGGCACCGGCTCGGCCGGGGCGAGGCTGGCGCCGGCCAGCACCTCCTCCGCCGAGCCGGCGCCGATCGCGGCGCCCTCCAGCGCCTCGCGCAGCAGCACCAGCCGGGCAACGGGCAGGCCGGCGCGGTGCCATTCGACGGCGACCCGCTCCACCTCCGGCGGCAGGACGCCCTGCACCGCCCGCGCCACCCGCCCGGCCGTCTGCGCCAGCGTCCGGTAGCGCCCGCCGGCAACGGCGATCCGCACCTCCTCCCCCTGCTGGACGATGGCGAGGGGGCGGAAGCCGGCGCGGCGCAGCGCCGCCTCGGCATCGCCCGGCGCCTCGGGTCTCGGGGCCAGGGGCGGCGGCGGCGGGCGCGGCAGGCTCGGCGGATGCGCCGGGTCGAGGCGGAGGGAGAGGCGGAACAGCACATCCGTCCCGTGAACGATGTGAACCCCGGCATCGAGCCAGTCATTCTGCCAGGTGAGGCCGGCATTGACGCGCGACCGCGCCTCGCCGCGGAGGTTGGTCGTGCGCGCCGGGTAGCCGCCCCGCTCGTCGCGCAGCGCGTCGCCGGACCATTCGAGCTTGGCCCGCAGCCCCTCCACCCAGGGCACCGACCATTCCACGCCGCCGAAGACCGCCGCCTCCCGCCCGCGGAACAGGCTGCCGAAGGCTGGCATGCCGCCGGTGCCGACACGGCGCGGCCTCGTATTGTAGCGCGAGGAGATCAGGCCATAGGGATTGCCGAAATCCGCGCCCGTCCCGAGCCGGCCCCAGCCCATCCCGAGCGTCACGTCGAAGTCCCAGAGGCGCTTGGAGGCGACGAGATACTCGCCGGAATAGAGGCCGGTGCCGATGAAGTCCTGCGCGCCCATCGCCAGCGCGGGCCGCCACGGCCCCTCTTCCCAGAGCCGGGCCTTGAAGTCGAAGGCACGGTCCGTGGTGATGCCGCGCCCCGCCGTCGCATCCAGCCGGTCGGTGAGGCGGAAGGTGATCTCGAGGAAGGGCAGGGCCTGGAAGGAGAGGAACCAGAACTGCCGCTGGTGGCGGATCGTGGCGCCGGCCTCCAGCGTGCCGTCCGGGCGGAAGCGCGCGTTGCGCATCTCGATCAGCCCGACGCCGCCGAAATCGGAGGCGGTGGCGGGGACGTCCTGCGCCTGTGCCCCGGACGCGACGATGGCGAAGGCCATGCCAAGGAGGGCCCTGCCCTCCCTGGACCCTCCCGCCAAGGGCCGAAGGACCCTTGGAACCCTTGAGTCAGGACGCGGCGAGGCCACACCGTTACCGCGCACCCGTTCGCACGATCACCGCGAGCGCCGCGCTGGAGAGCGCGACCTGCGACAGCACCTGCGTCACGTCGCGCAGCATCCCCCAGCTTTCATAGGGCGAGGGGTCCTGGGGCACGACGACGGTGCTGCCGGGCGGGATCGGCGGGCCGCCCATCTGCCAGGCGCCGAGGCCGGCCGGGCTGCTCTGGCCGTTCGGCAGGACGATGAAGGCGCGGCTGCCATCGGCGAAGCGCTGCTGGCCGCCCGCCGCGCGGACATAGTCGCCCGCCCGCCAGCCGGTGGCGAATTGCAGGCTGCCGGGGTTGAGGACGGAGCCGACCACCGTCACCTCGTTCGGCCGCTTGGGGATGGCGATGAGGTCGCCCGGCTCCATCAGCACGTCGAGGTCGGGGCGGCCGGCGAGGATCACCGGGTTGGCCTCCACCACCATCCGCCCCGCGGCCCGGGCCTGGCCGGGACCGGATGGCGACGCTCGACATGCTCCGCCGCCTGCACGCCCTGGCCGAGGCGCGGGTGCGCGCCGACCTGCTCGGGCAGGCGCGGCAGCGCATGGCGGCGATCGAGGCGCGGCTGGCCGCCGAGCCGGACCAGTTCCAGCGCGCCGCCCTCTACGAGCTGCTGGCGGCGCAGCAGCGCATCGCCCTCGTCGTCGCGGCGGATGAGGCGCTGGCGGCGCGGATGGTCTCGGTGCCCATGGTGGAGATCAGGCCCTCGTTGCCCAACCGGCCGCTGCTCCTCCTCCTCGCCGTCGCGGCGCCGCTGGCGAGCCTGCTCGGTGCCGCCTGCCTCGTGCTGCTGCGCGGGCCGGGGCGGGTGGCGCCGCGGCAATACGAGATGGCGCTCGGGCCGCGGAGGCTCGGTGCCGGCGCGGATTGACGCCGGCACGCTGGCTGCCGGCGCCGGGCTCTTCGCCGCGCTGCTGCAGTTCGCGGGCGCGCTGAAGTCGCTGCCCGGCCTCGCCGCCCTGCCCGTCGACCTCACCCTGCTCGCCGCGCTGCTGCTGGCGCCCTCGCTGCTGCTGGCGCTGCGGCGGTGGGAGGTCGGGCGCGGACTTGCCCTGCCGCTGGCGGGCCTTGCCGGGCTGCTGGTTTGGCTGGTGCTGGCGGGGGCCTGGAGCCCCTCCCGCACCGTGCTCGCCGAGAAGCTGCCGCAGGTGGTGCTGCTCGGCCCGGCCATGCTGGCGGCGGGGCTGCTGGTCGGCGGCGATGCGCCGACGTTTCACCGATTCGCCGCGGCGGTGGTGCCGATCGGGCTGCTTGTCGGGGCCGGGATCGCCTGGGGTGTGGCACGGGATGCGGTGGTGCTGGGCGGCGAGGTCGGCGCCGACCCGGGCCGGATCCGGGTGCAGTACCAGCTGGCCGGACTGGCCATTGCCTGCGCAGGCGGGCTGGCGGCGGTGCGGCTGACCGAGGCCGAGGGGCGGCGCCGGATCGGCTGGGGGCTGGCGGTGCTGGCGCTGGCCGCGGCCTCGCTGGTGCCGGGGGGAAGGGCGGCGGCGCTCGGCCTCGGCCTGGGGCTCGGGGGTGCGCCGGCGCTGCGCTTCTGGCTGCTGCGGCGGCCGGGGGCGGCGTTCGGCTGGCTGGCCGGGGTTGGGCTCGCCGGGGCGGGCGGCCTCGCCCTGCTGCTGGCGATGCCGCAGGAGGCGGCCGCTCTCCGCACCCTCGACCGGTTCTTCGGCGACCCGGGGGAGGCGGTGCCGGCGCGCATCCTGCTCTGGGGCGAGGCAATGCGCCAGGCCGGCGAGGCGGCGCCCTTCGGCCTCGGCACCGGCGGCTTCACCCTGGCGGCGGGGACGGGCGACGACCGCAGCCTGCATCCGCACAATCATGCGCTGGAGATGCTGGCCGAGGCGGGGTTGCCGGGCTTCGCCTGCTGGCTGCTGGCCTTCGGCGGCGGCGCGGGGCTGGCCTTGCTGCGAGCGCCGCTGGTGGCGCCGGGGCGGGCGGCGCGCATCGCGGCGCTGACGCTGCCGGTGGCGCTGACGGCGATGGTCTCGACCGATCTCGGCAACCGCATGGTCTGGTTCGCCCTCGGCCTGCTGCTGTCGATGGGGGTGGAGGCGCGGGAGCGGCATGTATGAGCGCGGCGGCAAGCGGCTGCTCGACCTGGTCGGCGCCGGCCTCCTGTTGCTAATCCTGGCGCCGGTGATGGCGCTGGTGGCGCTTGGCGTGCGGGTGGCGCTCGGGCGGCCGGTGCTGTTCCGGCAGGAGCGGGCGGGGCGCGGCGGCCAGCCCTTCACCCTGCTGAAGTTCCGCAGCATGTCCCCGGGGCGCGGCGGCGATGCCGAGCGGCTCGGCCGCTTCGGGCGGTGGCTGCGGGCGAGCGCGCTCGACGAGCTGCCGCAGCTGCTCAACGTGCTGCGCGGCGAGATGAGCCTGGTCGGGCCGCGGCCGCTGCCGACGGCCTATACCCCGCTGTTCAGCCCCGGGCAGGCGGCGCGGCAGAGCCTCGGCGGGGATCTCGCGCTGATGCTGCGCTGCGCCCTGCTGGTGCTGCGCGGCCGCGGTGCCAGCGCGCCGGGCCATGCCACCATGCCGGCCTTCCGCGGCGAGGCCGAAGAGAGCAAGCTTCGATCAGGCGAGATCGCCTGATCGAAGCATCTGCTTGCCCAAGCAACAAGCTGGAGCGGGTTGCGCAGCACCAAGCTGGAGCGGGTTGCGCGAACCAGGTCGGACGGAAGCCGCCCCAGCCTCAGCCCTGCCGCGCGATCTCCCGCAGCGCATCCAGCCGGACCTTGCCGAGGGCGGTGCGCGGCAGCGCCTCGACCGTCACCACCGCGCGCGGGTGCTTGAAGCGGGCGAGCCTGCCCTCGCAGCGGGCCAGCAGCCCGGCCGCGTCGAAGCCCGGCCCGGGGACGACGACGGCAACCGGCACCTCGCCCCAGCGCGGGTCGGGCCGGCCGCAGACGGCGCATTCGGCAACGCCCGGCGCCTCGCGCAGCACGCGCTCCACCTCCGCCGGATAGACGTTCTCGCCGCCTGAGATGATGAGGTGCTTGCGCCGGTCGGCGAACCAGAAGCGGCCCGCCGCATCGCGCCAGGCGAGGTCGCCGGTGGCGAACCAGCCGCTGCGCCAGGATTCCTCCGTGGCTTCCGGCGCGTTCCAGTATCCGCGCGCGACATGCACGCCCCGCACCTCGATCTCGCCCACCTCGCCGGGCGGCAGCGGCGCGCCCTCCGCATCGACGATGCGCGCGGTGCCGTGCAGCGCCTGCTGGCCGAGGGAGCCGGGATGCGCCAGCGCCTCCGCCCGGGTCTGGTAGATGGCGATCGGCCCGGTCTCGGTCGCGCCATAGACCTGCTGCACGGGGATGCCGCGGGCATGGAAGGCCTCGATGAGCCGCAGCGGCACCTCGGAGGAGCCGGCGCCGACGGCGCGCAGGCTGGACAGGTCGGCCGCCTCCCACAGCGGGTGCTCGACCAGCGCCTGCATCACCGCCGGGACCAGCAGGCTGAGCGTCGGCCGCCGGCGGGCGCAGGCGTCGAAGAAGGCCTTCGGCTCGAAGCGCGGCAGCAGCGCCACCTCGGCGCCGGAGAGCAGCGCCGGCAGGGTCTGGATGTTGAGGCCGCCGAGATGGAACATCGGCAGCACCGTCAGCACGCGGTCCGCCTCGGTGAGCCCGTGCATGTGCCGGCTGTTGAGCGCATTGACCATCACCGCGCGGTGGTCGAGCGGCACGCCCTTGGGATGGCCGGTCGTGCCGCTGGTATAGGCCAGCAGCATCGGGTCCTCCGCCTCGGTCAGCAGGGTGATGCCCATGCCGCTGGGCCCGGCCGCCTCCGGCCAGGCCTCGGCGGCGTCGAAGACCGGGCAGCCCCTGGGCGCGGCGCGGCGGGCGAGCATCGCCGCCTCCGGCAGGGCGAAGAGCGCGGCGGCGCCGGAATCGTCGAGGATGTAGCGCAGCTCGGGCGGCGCCAGGCGCCAGTTCAGCGGCAGCAGCAGGCAGCCGAGCCCGGCGCAGGCGAAGGCCAGGACGAGCTGGCTCGGATGGTTGTGGCCGAGATAGGCGATGCAGTCGCCATGGCCGTAGCCGCGCTCCTCCAACATGGCGGCCGCGGCGCGGATGCGGTGGGCGAGTCCGGCATAGGTGATCTCGGTGTCGCCGTAAGTCAGCGCGACGGCTTCGGGCTTGTGCTCGGCATGGCGCAGGATGGTGCGGCAGATCAATCAGTCTCGCCCTTCTCGTAGAGGCAATCGCGGCCGAGCCGGTCGACGCAGAGTTCCGCCGTCCAGGGCAGCATGAGGGAGCCACAACGCGCGTCGCGGTAGAGGCGTTCAAGCGGAAGCGTCTTCAGCATGGCCTGGCCGCCGCAGGTGCGGACCGCGCGGGCGGCGATCGCGGCGGCATTCTCCATCACGCTGTGCTGCGCCGCCCAGGCCCGCTGCACCTGTTCCTGTGACGGGTCGGGGCCGGCCTCGGTGATCGCCTGGAACCAGAGCGCCTTGGTCTGCTCCAGCGTGATACGCATCTCGGCGACGGCGATCTGCTTTGTAGCGTACATCCGCCGCTTCACCGGCGGCGTGCCGGGGACCTCGCCGCGCAGATAGGCGATGGTGAAGTCGTAGGCCGCCTGGGCGATGCCCATGTAGGTCGGGCTCAGCGTCAGGAACATGTGCGGCCAGCGGCTGGCCGCCTGCATGTAGAGGCCGGGCGGCATCAGCGCCGCCTCCGGCCCGACCGGCACATCCTTGAAGACCAGCGTGCGCGAGACGGTGCCGCGCATGCCGAGCGGATCCCAGTCGCCCTCGACCGAGACGCCGGGCGCGTCGCGCGGCACCGCGAGGTAGAGCGTGTCGCGGCGGGAGAGCGGCGCCTCGCCCTCGCGCTGCTCGGTGCAGAGGATGCCGTAGTAGTCGGCATGGCCGGCGAGGCTGGCGAAGATCTTCCGCCCGGTGATGCGCCAGCCGCCGCGGACGGGCCGCGCCACGGTGCCGAAGGCCGCCGAGCCGGCCGCCGCCGCGCCGCCCTCGGAGAAGGGCTGCGAGTAGACCGCGCCCTCCTCCAGGATGCGCCGGTAGTGCAGCCGGCGGCCCGCACGGTGGGCGTCGCGGAGTGCGGCGTCCATCTCCAGGTCGTCGCTCAACGCGCCGGTCCAGAGCGTCGAGCAGACATGCATGTTCCAGGTGAGCGCCGTCGCGCCGCAGAACCGGCCGAGCTCGGCCGCCGCCAGGCAATAGGCGCGGAAGCCGGCGCCGAGCCCGCCTTCCTCCCGCGGGATGCAGAGGCCGAGCAGGCCGTTCGCCCGCATGTCGCGGTAATTCTCGGTCGGGAAGCGCGCCTCGCGGTCCCAGAGCGCGGCGCGCGGGGCGAGCACGGCCTCGCCGAATTCGCGGGCCTGGGCGGTGAACGCAGCCTCCGCCGCCGTCAGGCGGAAGGCGGCGGGATCGAAGATCGGGGCCGCCATGGCGTCAGTCCTCCCCCACCCGGTCGAGGAAGCTGGTCAGCATGGTGTTGAAGTCCTCGGGCCGCTCGAGATGGGCGAGGTGCCCGGCATCGGCGATGATCGCCATCCGCGAGCCGGGGATCGCGCTCGCCGTCCAGTGCATGACGTGGAAGGGGGCGAGCGGATCCGCCTCGCCGACCAGCACCAGGCAGGGCATGTCGAGGCGCTCCAGGTCGGCCCGGCGGTCGAAGGTGACGAGGGTGGCGAGCGCCGCGCGGTAGCCCGCCTCCGGCACCGCCGCCATGCTGGCGATGGCCGCCGGCGCCGCGGCCGGGGCGGGCGCGTCGCCGAGCAGGCGGCCGACCACCTCGGGCGCGATGTCGCCGAGGCTGCGCCCGGCCTCGAGCGGCGCCAGCCGGTCGGCAAGGAAGCGCTCGCGGAAGGCCGGGTCGCGCCCGCCGAAGGCCGGCGGGCTGGCATAGAGCGTCAGGCTGCGCACCCGCTCCGGCCAGGTGAGGGCGAATTCCAGCGCCACCATGCCGCCGATCGAATGACCGACGAGGTCGGCGCGCTCCAGCCCCGCCGCGTCCAGCATCCGCCCGAGCGCGGCGGCGAGCGCCGGGAAGCCCGGCTCCACCGGGGCCGAGGCGCCGTAGCCCGGCATGTCCCAGGCCAGCACGCGGTAATCGGCGAGCGCCGGCAAGGTCGGGCCCCAGAGGCCGGCATTCCCGCCGAGCCCGTGCAGCAGCACGAGGGCGCGGCGTCCCTCGCCATGCTCCCGCCAGGCGGGGATCGGGGCCTCGGTCATGGCAGCAGCCTTCCTTCCTCCACCACCTTTTCGCCGTCGAGGGCGATGGTGCAGTTGCGGACGGGGATGTCGAAATGCCCCTCGGTGAAGCGGCCGGCGAATTCGTTGGCGCCGGTCGAGAACAGGAAATTGCCGGCGAAGGCACGCAGCTCCGTGCCGTTGACGTCGCGCCGGTCGTAATAGGCGAGCGCCTCGTAGCGGGCGCGCGGATTGAGGCCCCAGCCGACATGGGAGACGGCATAGGCGGCGCGGCCGCCACCCTCATGCTCCGAGAAGGCGGCGAGGGTGCGGCGCATCAGCTCCGCATCCGCCCCCTCGCCCTCGATGGCAGTGATGTGGTCGTCGGCGAGGGTGAGGCGGATGGGGCGTTCCAGGTAGCGCTTGAAGGTGAGGTTCACGTCGCCCGCATCCAGCACCAGCTTGCCCGCGACGCTGCCGGCGCGCGGGAAGGCGACGAGGATGCCGCCCGGCCAATGCGCGACCGTGCCGGGCCGGTCGGTCCAGCCCCAGACGCCGGCGACCGCGGCCCCTTCCATCGCCACATGCAGGTCGGTGCCGGCGGCGGAGGTGACGTGCATCCGCCGGGCGGCGCGGGCGCGCTTCACCGCCGCCTTGACCGGCGCCTCGTCCTCCGCCCGGGGGACGAGGCGGGCGAGCACCTCCGGATGCTCGTTCGAGACCATCATCACCCGGCTGCCGGCCTTCAGGATGGCGGGGAGCTCGGGCGCGTGCAGCAGCCCCTCCACCGTCAGGTCGAGGGTCAGCGGCGCCGCGGCCAGCGCCGCCATCACCGCCGGGTGGCCGCCGATGGCGCGGGAGGCCCCGGTCGAGCGCACCGGCACCGGGGCGGCGGAGGGCTGGGTCGGCAGGATGCAGCGGAAGGGCCGGCAGCCGAGGCGAAGGGCGGCAAGCTCGGCGAGGTCGAGGTTCAGCGCGCGGGACTGGCTTTCGCCGAGCAGGCAGACGGGCAGGCCGGGGCCGGCGCCGCAGCGGCGCAACACGGCCTCGAAGGCCTCGATCCAGGGGGCTTCGATCCGGTCGGCGAGCATGGCACCTCCTAGCTTGGGGCAAGTTCCGGGCGAAATCAATGAAACGGCACTAATCGTTGGCCCGTATTATTTCGAAGATTTTCCTCATAAGGTTTGCTATCGTATCGAAAGCTCTAGGAAGACGTTGCGACGACATCATGGAAACCCCCTCCCCGCCCTCCGGGGTCCGCTTCATCGATGACTATCTGGTGTATCTGCTGGCCCGTGCGGCGCATCAGGTTTCCGGAGAATTCCATGAGCAATTGCGGCGCCGTGGCATTTCCGTCGCGGTATGGCGCGTGCTCGGCGGCCTGATCGGCAGCGAGGGCGAGACGGTGACCGGCCTCGCCGAGACCTGCCTGCTGCAGCAGCCGACCATGACCAAGCTGCTCGACCGCATGACGCGGGCCGGGCTGGTCGCCCGGAGCCCGGACCAGCGGGACCGCCGGATGGTGCGCGTCGCCCTCACCGAGGCCGGCCGCGCCATGGCGGAGGAGCTGGCGGCGGCGGCCAAGCAGCACGAGGCGGAGCTGCTGGCCCGCCACCCGCCCGCCGAGGCGGAGGCAATCAAGAACCTGCTCCGCGCCATCCTCGCCCGGCATGGCAAGCCCCGGCGCGGCTGAGCCTACTGCGCCGGGATGGTCACCACCGGCGTCGGCTGCCCCCGACCGCTCTCGGCCAGGATCTGCAGGATGTGGACGAAGGTGAAGCTGGCCTTCGAGCGGTAGTCGCTCTGGTCGATCCAGAACCAGCGCCCGCGGTAGGACACCGCGGCATAGGCATCGGCCGGGGCGCCCGGGCCCTGGCGGATGCGGACCAGCCGCTCACCGACGCCCGCATCCGTCGGCCGCGTGTCGCCGCGGGCGATATCCGCCTCCGCCACCTCGATCTGCGCGCCGAGCTCGTGCAGCACCTGCAGGACGGAGCGCGTGAGGATCGCCACCTGGCGGGGCCCGCTTCGCGCCTGGCCATAGACCACCTCCGCCTCCCGCTCGGCCGGGCTCAGGCCGAGCAGGCCGCGCGCCCGGCGCACCGCCGGCGCGTCGCCCTCCAGCAGCAGGAAGACGCGGCCGGCCCCGCCATGCCGCTCGAAGCGCAGCCCGACCGCGCCCGCCGCCTGGGCCTCGCGCAGCGTCCCGATCACGGCGAGGAAGCCGCCCGAGGCCTGCTGCGCCTCGCCGCCCCGGGTCGCGCCGTTCGGCAGGCCGTTCACCGACTGCACGCCGAGGCGGAAGAGCAGGTCGACCGGCGCGCCGCTCTGGGCCAGCGAGAGCAGCTCCGCCGCCGCCAGCGGCCGCAGGTAGGACTGGCCGAACTGCTCGCCGGTCATCGGCGTGAAGGTGAAGGTCGGGCGCGTGGTGTATTGCAGGATGCCGGACACGGTCACGTAATTGCCCGGATTGGCATTGGGATAGGCATTCAGCCCGGCCTGGCCGGTGCTTTGCAGCGTGTAGCCGGTGATGACCTGGCTGACCGAGAGGAAGGTCGGCACATCCGCATAGCGCAGCCGCACCATGTTCAGCAGCATCTGCCGCTTCAGCCCGTCGCTAAGCGCCTGGGCATAGCTGACCTGATCCATTTCGAGCTGCTGCGGCCCATGGCCGGTGCAGCCGGCGAGCAGCAGAAGGGCCAGCCCGGCAAGGCGGCGCGGGAGGTTGGGGCAGGTCATGGGCAGGCTGCACCGCAGCATCCGCCCAGGTTGGCGTCAACCGGCGGCGCCGGCCCCTGACGAAGCGGCGCCTCTATCGACAAGTGAGAAAGATGTCGACAAAGACAGGACGGATCGCGAGCGGATGAGGTGATGGTGGATCGCCGCCAAGGAGGCCATCATGACCGACTTCGTCATCGTCGTCGCTGCCGCCGCCAGCCTTGCCGCCTCGCCCACCCTGCCGCCGCAGGCCGTCGTGCCGCAGAATGCGCCGACCGTCGGCTTCCACCTCTACGGGACCGTGCATGCCTGCGAGGACGCCATCGCCCAGCTCACCCCCCGGCCCGGGAAGCGCTATGTCTGCCTCCCCATCGAGCGGGGCGACCAGGAGCTCACCTCGGCCTATTGAGGGCCCCGTCGGGGGCAAGGGCGCCAACCTCGCCCTCATCACCGTCGCGCAGGTCCTGGCCCTTTCGCTCTGGTTCTCCGGCACCGCGGCGGGGCCGGGGATGGCGCGGGAGGCGGCGCTGCCGCCCGGCTTCCTCGCCTGGCTGACGGGCGGGGTGCAGCTCGGCTTCGTGCTGGGGACGCTGGCGAGCGCGGCCCTCGCCCTGCCCGACCGGCTGGACCCGCGCCGGCTGGTCGCGGGCGCCTGCCTGCTGGGTGCGGCGGCGAACGCGGCGATCCTGCTGCTGCCGCCGGGCGATGCGCTGGCGATCCTGGCGCGGGGCGTGACGGGCCTTGCCCTCGCCTGCGTCTATCCGGTCGGGATGAAGCTCGCCGCGGGCTGGGCCGGGCCGCGGGATGCGGGGCTCGTCGTCGGGCTGCTGGTGGGCGGGCTGACCCTTGGCTCCGCCTCGCCGCATCTCGCCAATGCGCTGGGCGGGCTCGGCTGGCGGAGCGCGGTGGGCATCGCCTCGCTCGCGGCGCTGGCGGGGGCGGGGCTGATCCTGCTGGCGCGGCCCGGGCCGCGCCATGCGAAGGCGCCGCCCTTCCGGCCGGGGCTGGCGCTGGAGCTGTTCCGCCATCGCGGCACCAGGCTCGCGACCCTCGGCTATCTCGGCCATATGTGGGAGCTCTACGCGATGTGGGCCTGGATCGGCGCCTATCTCGCGGCGAGCTTCGCCGCGGCGGGCAGCGCCGCCAGCCCGGCGCTCGCGGGCTTCGCGGTGATGGCGGCGGGAGCGGTCGGCTGCATCGCCGGCGGGTGGCTGGCCGACCGCATCGGGAGGGCGCGCTTCACCATCGGGGCGATGGCGGCGAGCGGCGCCTGCTGCCTGCTCGCGGGACCTGCCTTCGGCGCGGCGCCCGCGCTGGTGATGGCGCTCTGCCTCGCCTGGGGCGTCACCGTCGTCGCCGATTCCGCACAGTTCTCGGCGGCCGTGGCGGAGGCCTCGCCGCCCGGCCTCGCAGGCACCATGCTGACGGTGCAGACCTCGCTCGGCTTCGCCCTCACCCTGCCGGCCATCCACCTGATGCCGCTGGCCGAGGCCTGGCTCGGCTGGGGCGGCGGGGCCTTCGCCCTGCTCGCCCCCGGCCCGGTGCTCGGCTGCCTGGCGATGGCGCGGCTGCTCAGGCCGCGCGCTTGATGAGATCCGCCGCCTTCTCCGCCGTCATCAGCACCGCCGGGTGGATGTTGGAGGAAGGGACGAGCGGGAAGACCGAGGCATCGACGACGCGGAGGCCGTGGACGCCGCGCACCCGAAGCTCGGTATCGACCACGCTCCGCTCGTCCGTGCCCATGCGGTTGGTGCCGCAGGGGTGGTAGACGGTGGTGCCGGCGCCGCGGATGTAGTCGAGCATCGCCTCCTCGCCCTCGGTCGCGGGGCCGGGCGATTCCTCCTCCTCGATCAGCCCGGCGAAGGGCTGGGTGGAGGAGATGCGGCGGGCGAGCTTCGCCGCCTCCAGCATCACATGCACGTCGGACGGCGCGGTCAGGTAGCGCGCCTCGATCCGCGGCTTGTCCTCGACGCGCGGGGAGCGCAGCGCGAGCTCGCCTCGGCTGTCCGGCCGGCACTGGCAGAAATTGAAGGTGAAGCCAGGATGCTTCGCCAGCGACGCGGCCGAGGCGGCCTGGTTGTTGAGGCTGTAATTGACGAACTGGTACTGCACCTCGGCCTCCTCCGAGCCCGGCAGCACGCGGGCGAAGAGGCTCGCCTCCGAGGCGCCGATCGCCATCTGCCCGCGCCGGCGGATTGCCCAGTCGAGGCCGAGCTGCGCGGTCTTGATTGGGTTCGCCATGAACTCGTTCAGCGTGCCGCACGGCCTGGTGCGGAAGGCGAAGCGGATCATGAAGTGGTCCTGCAGGTTCTGGCCCACCTCCGGCGCATGCACGCGCGTCTCGATCCCCAAGGCCTGCAGCGCCGCGCCGTCGCCGATGCCGGACAGCATCAGCATCTTCGGGCTTTCGATGGCGCCGGCCGCGAGGATGACCTCGCGCCGCGCCCGGTGGATGCGCTCCGCCCCGTCCGGCCCGCGCACGGCGACGCCGACCGCGCGGCCGCCCTCCAGGATGATGCGCTGGCCGACCTGCTCCGTATGCACCTTGAGGTTCGGCCGCCCGAGCGCCGGCCGCAGATAGGCGACCGCCGGGCTCCAGCGCCGGCCCCGGTAGACGTTGAGCTGGTTCGGCGCCACGCCTTCGAACCAGGCGCCGTTGTTGTCGGCATTGCGCGGGAAGCCGAGCGCCTCGCAGGCGGCGACGAAGGCGCGGCAGCCGGGCGAAGGGTCCGGCACCTCGCCGACGCGCACCGGGCCGTCCTTGCCGCGATACTCGCTGTCGGGTCCGGCGAAGGTCTCGAGCTTGCGGAAATAGGGCAGGCAGTCGTCATGCGACCAGCCGCGGGCGCCGGACTGCGCCCAGCGGTCGTAGTCGCGCGGCGAGCCGCGGAGGAAGACGAGGCCGTTGACGCTGCCCGATCCGCCGATGACGCGCCCGCGCGGCCAGTAGACGCTGCGGCCCTTCAGCTCCGGCTCGGCCTCGGTCTGGTAGTTCCAATCGAATTTGCGGGTGACGTAGAGCCGGGCGAAGCCCATCGGGATATGGATCCAGGGGTTGCGGTCCCAGGGCCCCGCCTCCAGCAGCACCACCTTCACCGCCGGATCCTCGGAGAGCCGTGCGGCCAGCACGCAGCCGGCCGAGCCGCCGCCCAGGATCACGTAATCCGCTGCCTCATCCATCCCGCTTTCCCCCATTCTTGCCACCATGAGGCCATGCGCGGGCGGGGGCGGCAAGACGGCGCTCAGCGCTCGATCGCCGTCGCCATGCCCACCGCCTCCCATGCGGCGAGGTCGGCGAGCAGCGTCTCGGCATGGCCGCGCACCGCGGCGATGGCATCCGCGCCGAGCTGGAGGCGGAGCGGCGTGCCCGGCCTTGAGCGCCTGCTCGATGGCGGAGGCGGCCTTCATCGGGTCGCCCGCCTGGGTGCCGTGCATGCCGTCCGCGAAGGCGCGGACGCCACCGAGCGCCTCGGCATAGGCCGGCATCTCCGGCATGCGCCGCAGGGCGCCGGCGGCGAATTCGGTGCGGAAGGCGCCCGGCTCGACGATCAGCACCTTCACGCCGAAGGGCGCCATCTCCTGCGCCAGCGCTTCGGACGCGCCTTCGAGGGCGAATTTCGCTGCCGAATAGGCCCCGAACCCGCCATAGGAAAGCTGCCCGCCCATGGAGGAGATCATGACCACCGCCCCGCTCCGCTGCGCCCGGAGCGCCGGCAGCGCCGCCCGCGTCACCGCCATGGCGCCGAAGAAATTGGTCTCCATCACCGCCCGCAGCTCGGCCTCCGGCGTCTCCTCGATGGCGCCGACGATGCCGTAGCCGGCATTGTTCACCAGCACGTCGATCCGCCCGAAGCGGGCGAGCGCCGCGGCGACCGCCGCCTCGGCCTCGCCCGGCTGCGTGACGTCGAGCCGCGTGGCGAGGACGCGGTCCGGCGCCTGCCGGGCCAGCCCGTCCAGCGCCTCCGGCCGGCGGGCGGTGGCGACGACGCGGTGGCCGCGGGCCAGGGCGTATTCGGCGAAGGCGCGGCCGAAGCCGGTGGAGGCGCCCGTGATGAACCAGGTCTCGCTCATGGTCTTGCTCCTTGCTGGTGAGCGGAGGATGGCGCCTCGCCGGGCTTGCGATAACGCTCCCCAATCCGCATGCACCATGCGACATCGTTCATGAATGGACCGGGACCTGCTGCCCCACCTGCCGGTGATCCTCGCCGTCGCCCGGCGCGGCGGCTTCGCGGCCGCGGCCGCCGAGCTCGGCATGGGCGCCTCCGCCGTCAGCCATGCGGTGCGGCTGGTGGAGGAGCGGCTGGGCACGCCCCTCTTCGCCCGCACCACCCGCAGCGTCGCGCTGACCGAGGCCGGCGCGGCCCTCGTCGGCGCGGTCGGCCCCGCCTTCCGCGAGATCGGCGAGGCGCTGGAGCGGCTGCGCGCGGCCCGCGGCGAGGTCACCGGCCTGCTGCGGATCAACGCCCCGCGCATCGCCCTGCCCATCGCCCTGACGCCGATTCTGGCCGAGCTGGCCCGCCGCCACCCGGCCCTCACCGTCGAAGTCACGGCGGATGACGGCCTCACCGACATCGTCGCGGGCGGCTTCGATGCGGGCGTCAGGCTCGGCGAGATGATCGCGGAGGACATGGTGGCGCAGCGCCTCACGCCGCCCTTCCGGGCGATGATGGTGGCGGCGCCGGCCTATCTGGCGGCGCGCGGCACGCCGGGGCGGCTGGCCGATCTCGCGGCGCATAACTGCATCGGCTTCCGCCTGCTGCGCTCCGGCGCCACCTATGCCTGGGAGCTGGCGGAGGGCGGCCAGGATGTCGCCGTGCCGGTCCGCGGCACCGCCCTCGTCACCGATGCGAGCTATGCTCGGGAGCTGGCGCTGGCCGGCATCGGCATCGCCTATGTCTTCGAGCCGCTGGTGCGGGCGGAGCTGGCCAACGGCGGGCTGGTGCCCATCCTGCCCGCGGCGGCGATCGAGGAGCCGGGGCTCTTCCTCTACTACCCGCGCCGGGCGGCCGAGGCGCCGAAGCTCGCCGCCTTCATCGCCGTGGCGCGGCGGATGCTCCGCAATTCCGCCACGCTGGCGCAATAGGCGGGCCGCCATGCCGCTGCGCCGCCTCGCCTTCGCCCTGCTTTGCCTGGCCCTCGCCGGGTTGCAGCTCTGGCTCGCCGTCCGGGTGATGGCGCCGGGCGGCTGGACGGCCTGGGAGGCGCTGACCTTGCTCTGCCTCGCCGGCACGGCGCCCTGGACGGCGCTCTGCGCCGGCAATGCGCTGGTCGGCCTCGCCATCCTGCTGCGCACGCCGCATCCGCCGGCCGCGGTGCTGCCGGCGCTCCGCCGCATCCGGCCGGGCGCGGGGCGGATGCACACCGCCATCGCCGTCTGCATCCGCAGCGAGGCGATGGCGGAGGTGCTGCCGCCCCTCGCCCGGCTGCTGGACGGGCTGGCCGAGGCCGGCGCCGCCGGGCGCTTCACCCTCTGGTTCCTGTCCGACACGCAGGAGCCTGCGCTCGCCGCGGCGGAGGCGGCGGCGATCGAGGCCTTCCGCGCCCGCTACCCCAACACCCGCTACCGGCGGCGGGAGAACAATGCCGGCTTCAAGGCCGGCAATGTCATGGACTTCCTCGACCGCCACGCGAACGGCGCCGAGCTGATGCTCTGCCTCGATGCCGACAGCGAGATGTCGGCCCGCGCCGTGCTCCGCCTGGTCGCCTGCATGGAGGCGGATCCGCGGCTCGCCATCCTGCAGCAGCTCATCGTCGGGCGGCCGGCGGCGGCGGCCTTCCCGCGGCTGTTCCAGTTCGGCATGCGCGCCGGCATGCGGGCCTGGGCGACGGGCCAGGCCTGGTGGCAGGGGCCGGAGGGGCCGTATTGGGGCCACAACGCGGTCATCCGCATCGAGCCCTTCCGCCGCCACTGCCGGCTGGAGCCGCTGCCCGATGGCAGCCCCATCCTCAGCCACGACCAGGTGGAGGCGGTGCGTCTCCACGCCGCCGGCTGGAAGGTGTGCTGCCTGCCGGAGGAGGAGGGGAGCCTCGAGGGCAACCCCCCGGCCCTGCCGGAATTCATGGCGCGCGACCTGCGCTGGGCAGCGGGGAACATGCAGTATTTCGCCCTGCTCCGCCTGCCGGGGATGACCTGGATGGGGCGGTGGCAGTTGCTGCAGGCCATCCTGCTCTTCCTCGGCGCACCGCTCTGGACCGGCCTGCTGCTCTTCGCCGCGCTCAATGCCGCAAGTGGCGGGGTGGCGGAGACGCCGGGCGCCTGGCTTCTGGTCTTGATGGTCGCCATCTGGGCCATGCTCCACGCGCCGAAGCTCTGCGGCTATGCCGAGGTGCTGCTGAAGCCGGGCCTCGCCGCGGCCTATGGCGGGCGGGCCGCCTTCCTGCGCGGGGCGGCGGCGGAGCTCGCCTTCACCACGCTGCTCGACCCGGTGAGCATCCTGAACAAGGCGATCTTCCTGGCGCGGCTGCCCTTCGGCCTACGGCAGGGCTGGGCGCCGCAGAACCGCGCGGCGCGGGGCATCGGCTGGGCGGATGCGGCGCGGCTGCTCTGGCCGCATACGCTCGTCGGCGCCCTGGTCTTCGGCCTGCTGCTGGCGACGGCGCCCGGCGCGCTGACTTGGGCGCTGCCCCCGGCCGGCGGGCTGCTGCTCGCCATCCCCTTCTGCGTGGCGACCGCCGCCCCCCGCTTCTCCGACCACCTCCGCCGCCGCGGCCTGGCGGCAACGCCCGAGGAACTGGCGACGGCTGGGGCCGCGCCCTAGATTAGGCGAAGGAGGGCCACGGCATGAGCGAGGCCGGCTTGTTGCACCACCCCTGGATCAACCGCTTCAAGCTCGACGTCCACGACTTCCACCGCATGGGCGAGGCCGGGATTCTCGGCCCCGAGGACCGGGTGGAGCTCATCGAGGGGGAGCTGGTGCAGATGGCGCCGATCGGGGCTGCGCATGCCGGGACGACGCTCGGCCTCAACCGCCGGCTCTCCCTTGCCCTCGGCGAGCGAGCCTTCGTCGCCGTGCAGAACCCGGTCCGGCTCGGCGAGGAGTCGGAGCCGCAGCCGGACATCGCCGTCCTTCGCCCACGCGCCGACGACTACCGCAGCGAGCACCCCACCCCCGCCGACATCCTGCTGCTGATCGAGGTCGCCGACAGCAGCCTCCGCCTCGACCGCCAGGTGAAGCTGCCGCTCTATGCCCGGCACGGCATCCCCGAGGTCTGGATCGTCGACCTCGCTGGCGGCGCGGTGGAGCTTTGCCGAGGGCCGGGGCCGGGCGGCTATGCCCGCATCGCCCGGGCCGGCCGCGGCGAGGCCGTGCAGCCCGAAGCCTTGCCCGACGTCACCCTCGCGGTCGCCGACATCCTCGGCTGACCGGCTCTCGCCAAGCTGATCCGGATCGGCGCGCAGCCGGAACCGCCCGGCGGCGTTACGGTCGGCATGAAGCAGGGACGGATCGGACGGCGCAGCCTTGGGCTGCTGGCGGCAGGCTTGTCGGGATGCGCCGCGATCCCGGTGCTGCCGGACGGCCCTTCGGACCCGATGGAACGCCAGGCCCTGCTCGCCGAGACCCTGGCCGGCGCCCCGCTGCTCGGCGGCAACCGGGTGGAGGTGCTGGACGGCGGCGTCGCCATGTTCAACGCCGCCTTCCGCGCCATCGCCGGCGCGACGGACCACATCAACCTCGAATTCTACATCTTCCAGGATGTCCGCATCCCCGGCCTCGACGGCCCCTCGCTCTTCGAGCTGCTGCGGCTGAAGCTGGCCCAGGGCGTCGCCGTCACCATTATCCATGACAGCTTCGGCTCCGCCGGCACGAATCTGGAGCCGCTGCGCGCGGCAGGCGCGCGGACGCTGGAATTCCACCCCCTCAACCCGGCCGCCGCCAAGCGCGGCTGGAAGCCGAACGACCGGGACCACCGCAAGCTGATGGTGGTGGACGGACGCATCGGCATCATGGGCGGCGTCAATCTCGACCGCGTCTACCAGAACCCCTGCGGCACCGGGGCGACGCCGACGGACCCGGAAGCCGCCTGCTGGCACGACACCTCCGTCCGCATCGAGGGGCCGGCGGTCGCCACCATGCAGCGCCTCTTCCTCGAGACCTGGACCAAGGAGCACGGCGAGCCGCTGGCGCCCCGCGACTGGTTCCCCCGCCTGGCGGAGGCGGGGCCGGCGCGCATCCGCATCCTCGGCAGCGCGCCGGGCGAGCGGCAGCCGCGCTACTACGTCACCCTGGTGACGGCGCTGGAGGCGGCGCGGGAGCGGATCTGGCTCTGCACCGGCTATTTCGTGCCGACCTTGCAGCAGCGCCGCGTGCTGCGCGCCGCAGCGCGCCGCGGCGTCGATGTGCGGCTGCTGCTGCCGAGCGTCAGCGACAGCCAGGAGGCACTGAACGCCCAGCACGCCGCCTATGACGACATGCTGCAGGCCGGCATCCGCATCCACGAGGTCACCGACGGCGTGCTGCACGGCAAGCTGGCGGTGGTGGACGGCGTGTGGTCCGCCGTCGGCTCCTCCAACCTCGACCGGCGCAGCGTCGCCTGGAACAACGAGGTGGATGCGATCATCCTCGGCCGCGACACCGCCGCCACGCTCGAGCGCATCCTCGCCCGCGAATTCGGCCGCGCCCGCCCGGTCAGGCTGGAGGAATGGGAGCGCCGTGGCCTCGGCGCCCGCATCCGCGAGCAATCCTCGCGGCTGATGATCGACCTGCTGTGAGGCCGGCGCCCCGTCAGCCGGGCCAGGCGGCCTTCGGCATGGCCTGCATGGCGGCGTAGTCCGGCTCCTCCCTGGCGCCGAGCCCGGGCACCTCGAGCGAGCCGAGCTCCAGCGCGCCCTCGCGGATGGCCAGGCGCGGGCCGCGCGGCGTGTCGGCATAAAGGTCCGGATGCGCCTCCATGAAGCGCACCGCCTCCGCCTTCGGCCTGCCGTCGAAGCCGTCGATGAAGTGGTGCCCGTTGCGCTCCACATGCGCGAGGCCGAGCAGCGCCACCAGCGCCAGGTCCTGCTGCACGCAGATGCCGGCGAGCGTCGTCAGGTCCTCGCCGGTCATGAAATATCCCTCGCCCCAGTGGCGGCAGCGGGCGAAGTTCAGCAGCGAGCGCCACACGCCCTTGCAGGCCTTGGACGAGACGCCGGCATAGCCGAGTGCCCGCGCCTCGACGAAGGCATCGAGCGCGCCGTCGCTCTCGTCGATGATGACGGGGCGGGCGGCGGCGATCCGCGTCCGCAGCGCCCGCGCGCGCGCCACCGGCTGCTCGATATAGGCGACGGAGGCGGAGAGCCGCCGCAGCCGCGGCTCCGCCTCCATCGCCCGCCAGAGCGCAGCGACGCCCTCGGCATCGGCATATTGCTCGTTGCCGTCGAGCGAGACGTGGTAGCCGTGCAGCCGGTCCAGCACCGCGGCGATGCGGCAGAGCCGGTCGACATCCGCCGCGACATCGCCGGCGACCTTCAGCTTCCACCAGGCGTGGCGGTAGGTGGCGGCGACCTCCTCCAGCGTCTCCGGCAGCCCGTCGCCGACACGCGCTTCCTGGTCGGCGGCGGTGATGGGATCGACCAGCCCGACCGTGTGCCGCGCCTGGATGCGCCGCGCCGGCGCGAGCCCGGCCAGCATCGCGCCGAAGTCGAAGCCGGCAAGGTCCGGCGCCACCGGATGCGGCGCCATGCCGCCGATATTCGCCCGCATGCCGGCGAAGAACGAGGTGCCGTGCAGCTTCAGCAGCGCGTCCAGCGCGGCGCGGTCGACGAGGGAGCGGCCATAGCTGGCGACCAGCGGGTTCAGCCCCTCGCGCCCGCAGGCCTCGACATGGGCGGCGTAGTGGTCGGCGAAATGGCCGAAGGCAGTGTTCTCGCCCGCCGCCAGCGCGGCCTCGCCGGCGAGTTCCAGTGAGCGCCGGAGCTGATGCCCGTTCTGCGCGTCGCTGAGGCCTAGGTCCTTGTCGAACCACTTGGCGGCAAGGGTCTCGGCGGCGACGCCCCAGCACTCGCGCCCGGCCTCGTCGCGGATGCGGGCGCGGACCACCGCCTGCCGCCCCTCGGTGACGGTGATGACGCCGAAGCGGAAGGGCAGGCGCAGGCGGAAGGGCCATTCCCGCCGCTCGACCTCGAGGATGCGGAAGCGCGGGGCGCTCATGCCAAGCCCTCCCACAGGCCGCGCAGATAGCCGGCGGCGAAGGCGGCGCTGCCGGGCCCGTCCGGCACGTAGTCGAAGGGCTCGACGCCGCACCAGCCGCCGTAGCCCTGCCGCTTCAGCACGGCGAGGATGAGCCCGAACCGGTCCTCCCCCTGCCCCGGCGCCCGCCGGTTGCGGTCGTTCAGGTGGACATGGGCGATGAGCCCCGTTGGTAGCCAGCGCTCCAGCAGCGCATCGGCCGGCTCCGCCTCGCCATTCCCGGCGGCCGAGACGTCCAGCATGGTCCTGAGCGCCGGGCTGCCGATCCGCTCGACGATGCCGGCCGCCCTGGCGACCGTCGTCGCCCAGTTGGTCTCGCGCGCCGCCAGCGGCTCCAGGCAATAGGTGACGCCCGCTGCGGCCGCCCAGCCGGCGATGCGCGCCATGCAGTCCTCGGCGCGCGCCGCATCGCCCTCCGCCACGACCCGCCGCTGCCCCGGCGAGCCATGCACCAGGTAGCCGGCGCCGAGATCGCCGGCGAGGCCGATCAGCCGCTCGATCACCTCGAAGGTCCGGGCGCGGACCGCCGGATCGCTCGTGGTAATGGACAGCCCGCTCGGCGCGACCAGCAGCCAGTGGAGCCCGCTGATGGCGATGCCCGCCTCGGCCGCCGCCCGGCGCAGCTCAGCGCGGCGCGCGGCCGGCAGCAGGTGCGGCGCCTCCGCATCGAGGGTGAAGGGCGCCACCTCCAGCCCCCCATAGCCGAGCGCCGCCGCCCGCGCGCATTGCGCGGCGAAGGGCAGCTCGCGCAGGACCTCGTTGCAGAGCGCCAATCGCATGCCGGACCCCTCCACCCGGCGGCGATGCTACCACCCCCGTCTCCGGGCACCAGCATTGACCGCCGCCTGTCCGGGCGCGAGGCTTCCCGGCAACCACGGAGGGAACGGCCCATGCGCCAGATGCATCTCGTCGGCTTCCTGCAGGCGCAGAACTGCACCAACCTCGCCTCGTCCTGGCGCCACCCGGAAAGCCGGACGGATTTCCTCCGCGCCGACTACTACCAGGAGATCGGCCGCATCCTGGAGGCCGGGAAATTCGACCTCGCCTTCTTCGACGACCGGCTCTCCATGCCGGACCGCTACGGCTCCGACCACCGCCACACGATCGAGCACGGCATCCGCTGCGTGAAGCTCGACCCGGTGGTGGTGCTGACGATGATGGCGGCGGCGACGAGCCGCCTCGGCCTTGGCTCCACCGCCTCCACCACCTATTACGAGCCCTACCACGTCGCCCGCGCCTTCCAGACGCTCGACCTGATGAGCGACGGGCGCGCCGCCTGGAACGTCGTCACCTCGCTCAACGATGGCGAGGCGGCCAACATGGGCCATGCCGAGATGATGGCGCATGACGCCCGCTACGACCGCGCCGACGAATTCGTCGAGGTCGTGCTCGGCCATTGGGATGCTTGGGAGGACGATGCGCTGATCGTCGACAAGGTGAGCGGCCGTTTCGGCGATGGCGGCAAGGTGCACCGGCTGGACTACAAGGGCCGCTTTCTCCAATCCCGCGGCCCCTTCACCGTGCCGCGCTCGCCGCAGGGGCGGCCGGTGCTGATCCAGGCCGGCAGCAGCGGCCGCGGCAAGGCTTTCTCGGCCCGCTGGGCGGAGCTGGTCTTCGTCGCCTATCACGACATCGCCTCCGGCAAGCGCGACTACGACGCCTTCAAGGCGATGGTGGCCGCTGCGGGGCGCGACCCGGCCTCGGTGAAGGTGGCGACGCTCTGCAACCCGATCTGCGCCGCCACCAAGGCCGAGGCGGAGGACCGCGCGGCGCTGATCGACAGGCTGCCGCTCGAGATCGACGCCCTCTCGCTGCTCTCCGAGGCGCTGAATTTCGACTTCGCCAGCAAGGGCATGGACGAGCCCTTCACCGATGCGGAGATGGCCGGCATCCAGGGCCTGCAGGCGATCCGCGACCGCGTGGTGGAGGCGACGGGCAAGCGCAACCCGACGGTGCGCGACTTCATCACCGGCAGCGGCCGCGGCCGGCCGCGGATGGACATGGTCGGCGGGCCGAAGGAGGTGGCGGACAAGCTCGAGGCCTGGTTCGCCGGCGGCGCCTGCGACGGCTTCGTCATCTCCGCCACCCACGTCCCCGGCACCTATGCCGAGTTCGTCCGCTACGTCGTGCCGGAGCTGCAGCGCCGCGGCCTGTACCGGCAGGACTATACGGGCCCGACGCTCCGCGACCATCTCGGCCTGCCGCGCTCGGCGCGGGGCGACTGGCGGCTGGGACAGGCGGCGGAGTAGCCGCCCTCGCCCCTACCTGGCGCCCGCGAGCCGCCCGTAGACGCGTGGCCCGACCAGCGCCGCCAGCGCCAGCAGCAGGATCGCCAGGGAGACCGGCCGGGTGAGGAAGGTGGTCCAGTCCCCCTCGCTGATAGTCAGCGCCTGGCGCATCGCCTGCTCCGCCATCGGCCCGAGGATCATGCCGATGACGACGGGCGCCGTCGGGAAGTCGAAGCGCCGCATGAACATGCCGATGATGCCGATGACGTAGAGCAGCACCAGGTCGGTCACGCTGTTGCTGATGCCGTAGGTCCCGATCGTGGCGAAGACCAGGATGCCGGCGTACAATTGAGGTTGGGGAATCTTGAGGATGCGCGCCCAGAGCCCGACCAGCGGCAGGTTCAGCACCACCAGCATGATGTTGGCGACATAGAGGCTGGCGATCAGCGTCCAGACCAGCGCCCCCTGCTGCTCGAAGAGCAAGGGCCCGGGATTGATCCCGTAGCTCTGGAAGGCGCTCAGCATGATCGCCGCCGTCGCCGAGGTCGGCAGGCCGAGCGTCAGCATCGGCACGAGAATGCCGGCCGCCGCCGCGTTGTTCGCCGCCTCCGGCCCGGCGACGCCCTCGATCGCGCCCGTCGTGCCGAACTCGCCGGCATGCTCCGGCTTCACCAGCTTCCGCTCGGCATAGTAGCTGAGCATGGTCGGCATCTCGGTCCCGCCCGCCGGCATCACGCCGAAGGGGAAGCCGAGCAGCGAGCCGCGGATCCAGGGGCCGATGCTGCGCTTCCAGTCGCTGCGGGACATCATGATGCTGCCGACCTGGCGCACCTGCGGCGCCTCGTTCGTATGCCGCCAGGCCATGTAGAGCGTCTCGCCGACGGCGAAGAGCGCGACGGCGACCAGCACGACATTGACGCCGTCCAGCAGCTCCGGCACGCCGAGCGTCATCCGCGGCTGCCCGGTCTGCAGGTCGATGCCGACCAGGCCCAGCAGCAGGCCGAAGAAGAGGCTCGTCAGCCCCCGCAGCGCCGAGCCGCCGAGCACCGCCGAGACGGTGACGAAGCAGAGCACCATCAGCGAGAAATACTCCGCCGGCCCGAGCCTCAGCGCGAGGTCGACGACGACCGGCCCGAGGAAGCTGATGCCGAGCGTGCCGATGGTGCCCGCGACGAAGCTGCCGATCGCCGCCGTCGCCAGCGCCGGCCCCGCCCGGCCGTTGCGCGCCATCTTGGCCCCTTCGAGCGCGGTGATGATGGAGCCCGACTCGCCCGGCGTGTTCAGCAGGATCGAGGTGGTGGAGCCGCCATACATCGCCCCGTAGAAGACGCCGCAGAAGAGGATGAAGGCTCCCGTCGCCTCCACCTTGAAGGTGATCGGCAGCAGCAGCGCGATGGTCAGCGCCGGCCCGATGCCGGGCAGCACGCCGATCGCCGTGCCGAGGAAGCAGCCGAGCAGCGCCCAGCCCAGGTTGCCGAGGGTCAGCGCATGGGAGAAGCCGAGCTGGAGGCCGGCGATGCTGTCCATCATCGGCGTCCCGTCCGTGAAGCGGCGAGGCCGCGGAGCGGATCAGCAGGCCGCATGGTCAGAGCACCTCCTGGCCGAGCGCCCGCAGCACGAGGCCTTCCAGCACGCCCGCGCCGATATTGACGCCGAGCACCTCGACGAAGAGGAACCAGACGAGCAGCGTCAGCACCAGCGCCAGCACCAGGTCCCGCAGCAGGCGGCGCGAGCCGAAGGCGGCCGACACCAGCACGAATTGAGCGCTCGCCGCGATGGAGAAGCCGAGCGGCCCGATCAGCACCAGGTTGGCCGCGAGCCCCGCCAGCAGCAGGCCGAGCGCCCGCCAGTTGGTCGGCGGCGCCTCCCGCACCTCCTCCAGCGTGTGGGACCAGCCGCCACGCAGCGCGCTCGCCACCAGTCCGGCGCCGAGCGCGAAGAGCCCGGCCGAGACCACATAGGGCACCGCCTTCGGCCCCACCTGCGCATAGATCGGCGAGGCGGGGATGACGCTCGTCTGCCAGAGCGCCAGCAGGCCGAGCAGCAGGACGAAGCCGCCGACCGCGAGGTCGGGGCCGGTGCCGCGCCGGGTCACGCGAGCCCGATCTCCTTCAGCACCGCCTCCGTCTGCGTCACGTCCTGGGCGAGGAAGGCGGTGAGGGCTTCGCCGGTGAGGAAGGCATCCTCCCACTCGCGCGTCTTCAGCATCGCGGTCCAGGCCGGCAGGGCGTGGATCTCCGTCATCAGCGCGACCAGCTTCTCCCGCGCGTCGGGGCGGATGCCGGGCGGGGCGAAGACGCCGCGCCAATTGGTGATGGCGACGTCGATGCCGCTTTCCTGCAGCGTCGGGATGTTGGGGTCGGTGCGCGTCGCGCCCGTCGTCGCCAGCGCCCGCATACGGCCCGACTTGATCTGCTCGGCGAATTCCGAGAAGCCGGAGATGCCGGCCTTCACCTGCGCCCCGAGGATGGCCGCCTGGGCCGGCCCGCCGCCGGCGAAGGCGACATAGGACCCCTCCTTCGCCGAGCGGCCGAGCGCCTTCAGGATAAGGCCGAGGGTGATGTGGTCCGTCCCGCCCGCCGAGCCGCCGCCGACGGAGGTGCCGCCGGGATTGGCCTTCAGCGCGGCGAGGAGGCCCTTGATGTCTTGGATGTCGGAGCTCGCCGGCACGACGACGACGCCGGCCTCCTCCGTCATCCGCGCGATCGGCGTCACGTCCTTCATGCCGACCGGCGTCTTGTTGGTCAGCGTCGCGCCGACCATGATCGAGCCCGCGACCATCAGCGCGTCCGGCCGCCCGCGCCGCTGCCCGACGAAGCGCGGCAGCCCGACCGAGCCGCCGGCGCCGCCGACATTCTCGAACTGGAAGCTGCCGACCAGCCCCGCCTGCCGCGCGACCTGCTCGATCGCCCGGCCGAGCCCGTCCCAGCCCCCGCCCGGCCCGGCGGGGATGAACATGTAGAGGCTGGCGAGGCGCTGCTCTGCCCATGCCCCGCCGCCGGTGGCGGCGAGGATGCCGGCCGCGGCGGCCAGCAGGTGACGGCGTCCGGTCATGGTTCCTCCCATTGGACCTTGACCGTCTGTTAGTCCTCCTCGCCGGCCTCGTCCATCTACCCCCTGATGCCGCGCGCCAGCTCCGGCATGCCGCCGATCGAGAGGAGATGGGCGTAGACCGCCTCGAGCCAGCCGCGGTCGCGCAGCTCGGCGAGCTGCTCCGGCGGCAGGGCGGCGAGCGTCGGCCGGTCGACTGCGAAGAACCCGTCGATGCGCACCGGCTTGCCGTGCTGCTCGAACTGCACGATGGAGGACTTCAGCAGGCCGAGCTCCGCCAGGCGCTGGGTCATGGCGCGGGTGCGCAGCATCGCCTCCTCCACCGACTTGGTGAAGGCGAAGGCGCGCTCGAGCTGCGGCGCCGGCTTGCCGTCCTCGGTGAAGAGCGGCTCGCCCAGGCTGTCGCTCACTTGCGGCGCGCCCGGGTCGATGCAGAGGGCCAGCTCCTCGGAGTCGGGCGCCACGCGCAGCAGGAAGAAGGGGTAGCGCCGGAGGTAGGCCGGCACATAGGCGCCCACCTTCCAGGCCCCGCCGCTGTCGACGAAGAGGTTGGTCCCCGCCGCCAGCCCGGTCAGCGCAACGGGCATGTGCGGCGCCTGCGCGGCGAAGACGATGGCGAGGCTGCGCGCGGCGATGGCGAACTCCTCCGCCGCGAGCGGCACCGCGCTGGCGGCGGCGGCGAAGCCGAAGCCCGTGTCGCGCAGGCGGAGCGCGCCGTGGCGCTCGGCGGTCAGCCCCTCGAGCTGGTGGTAGAGCGGCGGCAGGGACGCTGCATCCGCGGCCTGGCCATTCGCGCGCTCGGACATGTGATCACCTTCCTCGGCTGGGGTTATGCCCCGGCTCGTCACGCTTCGGCAAGCGTCGGAGCCCGGGGCGGGCCGCGCCGAGGCAGGCGCCTCAGGCCGCCGCCTCCGAGCGCTCGCCGAAGAACTCGGCGAAGTCCTGCTGCTGCCGGCGCAGCTCCCGCGCCAGCGGGGCATGGACCGGCCGGCGACCATGCCTCGGCTCCATCTCGAGCAGGCCGTTCGGGCAGTAGCGGTCGTTGTCCCAGCCCGGATGGCTGAGCACGGGGTAGAGGCAGATGCCCTCCACCGGCACGCCGGCGCGGATGGCCTCGCGCACCTCCTCGGCGACGTAGCGCAGCCAGAGCGCGCGGCGGTCGCCCTCGATGCTGGTCTCGGCGACGAAGATGGGGCGCTGGAAGTGGGCGTGGACCTTGGCGAGCAGGTCGCGCAGCGGCACCCAGCGCTCGTCGAAGACCGAGAGCGGGGCGGCGTCGCGGCCCTCATGCAGCCACCACTGGTTGTTCCAGTAGAAATTCACCCCGATGGCGTCGAGCACGTCCTCCGAGCCGCCGAGCTCCGGCGCCTGCCGGCCGAGCAGCATATCCCAGGCTTCCCACATGCCGGCGTTGCGCGCCTCGGAGGGGGCGATGTCCTCGACCACATTCGGCCGGCCGACGGTGTTGACCAGCGGCTCCACCGCGAAGACGCGGGTGCCGGGCACCACTTGGCGCATGGCGCGGGTGGCGGCCAGCGTCGCGGCGACGGCCTGGCGCTTCACCTCCGGCCCACGGCCGCGGGTGCAGGGGTTGAAGTGCCCGGTCTCGCCGCCGGCCCAGGCGAGGAAGGAAATCTCGTTCAGCGGGCAGAGGGTCGGCGCCTGGCCGGTCTCGGCGCGGGCCAGCTCGGCGAAGCGCACCGCGTATTCGGCGAAGCGCGGGGCGAAATCCGCCGAGAAGAAGTCGAGCCAGTCCGGCCAGCCGTAGTGGCAGAGGTCCCAGACCACTTGGGTGCCGGTGCGGCTCGCGGCCTGCAGCAGGGCCTGCACCGGCGACCAGTCATACTGGCCGGGGCCGCCGGCCTGGACGAGGTGCCAGCGCACGCCGTCGCGCACCGCGCGGATGCCGTGCTCCGCGACCTGGCGGTAATCCTCCTCGGCCAGCAGGTCGTGCCGGGTCGCGGCGATGAGGTCGAGCCGGCGCCCGTCGTTGCGGCGATGCGTCGAGCATTCGAAGCCGCCGAGGAAGAAGCTGCGGAACAGGCTGGGTCGGAAGGTCACGATCGGGTCCATCCGTTGTGGCGGGGTGGGTCCCCATCGGGACGGGCAGGGTGTCGCACGGACGCCTTGCCCACTCCTTGACGGCGGAACCGATGCCACAAAGCCGGAGGGCAGGATGCGTTCCCGCCCCCGGATCAGCCCAGCAGGCGGCCGATCACGCGCGCGGTGTAGTCCACCACCGGGATGACGCGGCCGTAGTTGATCCGCGTCGGGCCGATGACGCCGATGGCGCCGACGATCTTCTCCTGCCCGTTGCGGAAGGGGGCGACGACCATGGAGAGGCCGGCGCTGTCGAACAACCCGCTCTCGGCGCCGATGAAGATCTGCACGCCCTGGCCGCGCTGCGCGAGGTCGAGCAGCCGGAGCACCGTCTCCTGCGCCTCCAGCCGCTCGAACAGCGCCTGGATCTCGGCAAGGCGGGCGGCCTGGTCGAGGTTCTGCAGCAGCTTCGCCTGGCCGCGGATGATGAGGCTGCCGCCGCCGCCGCCCGCCCAGGTGGCGAGGCCGGATTCCACCACCTGGTTGGTCAGCGCGTCGAGCGCGGTGCGGTTGGCCGAGATCTCGTCGGTGACATGCAGCCGCGCCTCGTCGAGCGAGCGGCCGGCCAGGCGGGCGTTCAGGTAGTTGCTCGCCTGCACCAAGGCGGAGGGCGGCAGGCCGGGGGGCACGTCGATCACCCGGTTCTCGACCCGGCCATCGGCGGTGACGAGCACCACCAGGGCGCGGCCGGGGCCTAAGCCCACGAATTCGATGTGGCGGACCGTGCCCTCCGATTTCGGCGCGACGACGAGGCCCGCGGCGCCGGCGAGGCCGGAGAGCATCTGCCCGGCCTCACCCAGCGTCTCCTGCATGGAGCGGCCGGAGGCGGCGCAGCGGGCGGCGATCTCGCTCCGCTCGTCCTCGCTGAGGTCGCCGAACTCGAGCAGCCCGTCGACGAAGAGGCGGAGGCCACGCTCGGTCGGCAGGCGGCCGGCGGAGGTGTGCGGGGCGTAGAGCAGCCCGGCCTCCTCCAGGTCCGCCATCACGTTGCGGATGGAGGCGGGGGAGAGGCCGAGGGGCAGGCGGCGCGAGAGGGTGCGGGAGCCCACCGGCTCCCCGGTCGTGACATAGATCTCGACCAGCTCCCGCAGGATGGTCGCGGCGCGGGTGTCGAGGCTGGCCAGGGACGTGCCGACGCCCGCCCCGAGCGGGGTTTTCGGCGGGACCATCAATGGCTTGAACCCTTGTGCATCCGGTCAACAAGGTAGGGATCGGGACCGGGCCGCGTCAATGCGCCGCAGGGCCGGAGCGGAGACGGCAGGTTCCGGACAAAACCCTCCCCGCCGTCCCCTGGGGCAGGCCGGCGCGGCATGGGAGGGATGGCTGGCATGGGTGGCTCCACCGAAGGGCGGGGAGCTTAGCAGGAAATTATTCCTTAAGACAAGCGAAATCGGGCGCTATCCCCCCGCCAGCGCGGGGCGATCCAGGCATGGGCACGGACCGGGCCGCGGGCTGTCAGCGGACGGACGGGGGTCAGGCGGTACTCCGCCCCCTCATAGGCGGCGAGGCGGCGGAGGGCGGCGGGGCCCGGCCGCAGCAGGGCGCCATCAGTGATGGCGCCGGCCTGCCGGACCAGCGTCGGGTAGGGGGTGCCGCGGAGCGGGCGGCGGGCATGGCCCGGAAGCGTCGCGGGGCGGAGCCGCCAGGCCAGGCGGGGCTCGCCGGATTGCCGGGCGAGCACCCTGGGATCCAGCAGGCTGCCATAGAGGAAAAGCAGCACGCCTGCGCTCCTGCCGCTGAAGGCCGCCGCCTGCGAGGGACCGGCAGCCCCCGAAGGCTCAGTGGCCGGCATTCTCCGCCGAGAAGTCGGGGACGGGCAGGCCGCTGGACGTCAGCTGCTCGACCAGCAGCGCCTTCAGCCGGTCGAGTCCGGCCTCGGAGGAGGCCTCGCAGCGGGCGACCAGCACCGCCTGGGTGTTGGAGGCGCGCAGCAGCCACCAGCCGTCATCCGTCAGCACGCGGACGCCGTCCACGTCCTGCACCTTGGCGCCGGAAGCGGCGAGGCGCTGCTTCACCTCCTGCACCACCTGGAACTTGCGATCCTCGGCGCAGTCGAAGCGGAGCTCCGGCGTGTTGACGACCTGCGGCAGGGCGGCGCGCACCTCGCTCAGCCTCTCCTGCATCCGGGCGACGATGCCGAGCAGGCGGATGGCGGAATAGGGCGCGTCGTCGAAGCCGTACCACTTGTCGGCGAAGAAGATGTGGCCCGACATCTCGCCGGCGAGCGGGCTGCCCGTCTCGGCCATCTTGGTCTTGATGAGGGAGTGGCCGGTCTTCCACATCAGCGGCGTGCCGCCGGCCTTCGCCACCTCGTTGAACAGCACCTGGCTCGCCTTGACGTCGGCGATGATGGTGCCGCCCGGCTTCGCCTTGAGGACGTCGCGCGCCAGGATGATGAGCAGCTGGTCGCCGAAGAGGATGTGGCCCTCGTTGTCGACGACGCCGATGCGGTCGGCGTCGCCGTCGAAGGCGATGCCGAGGTCGGCGCCGGTGCGCACCACCTCGGCGATGAGCTGCTCTAGGTTCTTGGCGACGGTCGGGTCGGGGTGGTGGTTGGGGAAGGTGCCGTCGACATCGGCGTTGACGACGGTGTGCTCGCCGGGCAGCTTGCCGGCCAGCACCTTCGTCACCTCGCAGCCGGAGCCGTTGCCCGGGTCCCAGACCACCTTCAGCCGGCGCTCGCCGCCGTCGTAGTCGCGCAGCACGCGGGCGACATAGTCCTCCATGATCTCGACCTGGCGGTCGGTGCCCTCGGTGGCGACGGGGACGACGTCGCCGTCGCGCGCCATGCGGCCGATCTCCTGGATCTGCGGGCCATAGAAGGGCTTCTGGCGCAGCATCATCTTGAAGCCGTTGTAGTTCGGCGGGTTGTGGCTGCCGGTGACCATCACCGCGCCATCGGCCTGCAGGGCATGGCTGGCGAAGTAGAGCATCGGCGTGGCGACGAGGCCGATGCGCAGCACCTCGAGCCCGCAGGCGCGGAGGCCGGCGACGAGCTGCGGCTCGAGGTCGGGCGAGGACAGGCGGCCGTCATAGCCCACCGCGACCTTGCCGCCGCCCTTGCGGATCACGATCGAGCCGAAGCAGCGGCCGATGGCGAAGGCGTCCTCGGGCTGCAGCGTCTCGCCGATGATGCCGCGGATGTCGTATTCGCGGAGGACGGTGCCGTGGAATTCGTGGTGGAAGACGGACATGACGGTTCCTTACGCGTAGCGCTTCATGATCTCGCGCATGGCCGGCGCCATGTCGGGCCGGGCCATGGCGAAGGCGATCTGCGCCTCGAGATAGCCGGCCTTGTCGCCGCAGTCGAAGCGCCGGCCCTCGTAGAGCACGCCATGGAAGGGCTGGGTGCCGATCAGCTTCGCCATGCTGTCGGTGAGCTGGATCTCGTTGCCGGCGCCGCGCTCCATCTTGGAGAGATGGCCGATCACCTCCGGCATCAGCACGTAGCGGCCGATGACGGTGAGGTTGGAGGGCGCCTTCTCCACCGGGGGCTTCTCGACCAGGCCCTTCACCTCGACCAGTCGGCCGGTGGTGGCGCCGGGGTCGATGACGCCGTAGCGGTTGACGATCTCGCGCGGCACTTCCTCGACGGCGACGACGTTGCCGCCGGTCTCGTCATAGGCCTCGGCGAGCTGCTTCGTGCAGGACACCTCGCACTGCATCAGGTCGTCGGGGAGGAGGATGGCGAAGGGGTCGTCGGCGATGAAGGCGCGGGCGCACCAGATCGCATGGCCGAGGCCGAGCGGCACCTGCTGGCGCGTGGTGACGATGGAGCCGGGCGGCAGCGCCTGGGCGTGGAGCATGTCGAGCTCCTTCTGCTTGCCGCGCTCCGTCAATGTCCGCTCCAGCTCGACGGCGACGTCGAACTGATCCACCAGCATCACCTTGCCGCGGCCGGTGACGAAGCAGAACTGCTCGATGCCGGCGGCGCGCGCCTCCTCCACCGCGTACTGGATCAGCGGCTTGTCGACGACCGGGAGCATCTCCTTCGCCATTACCTTGGTGGCGGGGAGGAAACGGGTGCCGAGGCCGGCGACGGGCAGGACGGCCTTCTTCAGCGGCTTCTTGGCGGGCACGGGGCTCTCCCTGGCGGATGGCGATGGGTGCGCTACGGTTGCGGCGCCTCGGGCGGAGGGATGCCATGCGGGGCGGGGGCGGGGCAAGTTATGCCCGCCCAGGATGCCGCGCGGGGCTCAGTCGCCCTTCGGGGTGGTGTCGACGGCCCAGGGGCCGCGGGCGGCGTCGCCGGGGACGGGGGCCTCGTCCTCCTCCCGGAGCAGGGTGCTGTCGCGGGTCAGGCCGCGGGCGTCCTTCTCGCCGGTGGCGGGCTGGCCGCGGTTGCCCTGGCGGGCCTCGGTCTCGCCGAGCTGGCCGTTGCGGTCGTCGCTGCCTTTGGGCTTGGTCATCGGGCTGCTCCCTCGCTGAGTTGAGGAAGGCCAACGCGGGCCGGGCGGCGATGTTCGTTAGCCGAGCAGGATGTCGCGGGCCTGGTTGATGCGGGCCGCCAGCCAGTCGCTGCCGCCGCGGTCGGGATGGGCGCTCCGCATCAGGCGGCGATGGGCGGCGCGCACTGCCTCCGCATCGGCGCCCTCGGCGAGGCCGAGGACGGACAGGGCCTCGGCGCGGGTCATCGGGCCGTCGGATGGCTCGGAGGGGATGTCGCGCCAGCCGGGATGGGTGCGGTCGAGCCAGGTCTCGAGGAGGGGGATGCTCTCCGGGTCCGCGGTGCGGCACTCCGCCATCAGGCCGAGGATGGCGGGGATGTCGAGGCTCGCCAGGTCCCGCCCTGCCTCGGCGCCGCGCAGGATGCGGCCGCTGAGGGTGCCGGTCGTATGGTCGAGGCTCATGGCGAGCGTCGCCGTCTCCACCGTGCTGGCGTCGCCGGCCGGGCGGCCGAAGCGGCGGGCGGCGAGCCAGCCGCCGACGCGGCGCCAGAGGACCGGGCCGAAGAAGACCAGCGCCCAGAGCGCCTGCGGGCCGCGGCCGCTCAGCAGCAGGAGCAACAGCAGCCCGCCGCCGAGCAGGGCGAGGAGCCAGACCGCCGCCTTGCGGATGGTGGCCGGCGAGGCCTCGGCAAAGGCGCGCAGCAGCCAGAGGCCGAGGAGCAGCGCCAGCGCGCCGAGGGCGAGCCAGGCCATCAGCCGGGCGCGGGCAGCTGGCCGGCGATGCGCCGGGCGGCCGCGCCGGGGAGGCGGGCGAGGGCGGCGCGGCCGCCGGCGGCATAGACGGCAACGGCGCGCAGCAGCTCGGCGAGCGTCGCGGCGCTGGCGGAGTCGAAGGGGGCATAGGCGCCGCCCGAGACCCTGGCGAATTGGCGGAAGCCATCGCGGGCGCGGGGGTCGCCGCCCTCATGGAAGGCGAAGACGGGCGTGCCGTGCAGGCCGAGCTGGCCGGCCTGGTGGCAGAGCGGGTCCAGCGGCTCCTCCACTGCATCGCCGATGAGGATGAGGGCGTGGACGCGGTCGCGCTTCGTTTCCTCCAGCGCATGCCGGAAGACGCGGCCGATCTGGGTCTGGCCGCCGAGGCAGTGCAGGCCGGTCATGCGGCGGGTGAGCTCGGCGGCATCGGCGAGGAAGGGGGTGGCGGCGAATTCCTCGAAGCCGCGGAAATAGGCGAGGCGGATGACGAGGCCGCCCAGGGCGCGCGTCGCCTGGAACATCTCGCCCTGCAGCTGGCAGGCGCGGTCCCAGGTCGGCTGGCGGGAGGCGGTGGCGTCGATCGCCATGACGAGCCGGCCCGGCCGGTGGCTCGCCGGACGGGCGGGAAGGCTCGCCACCTGGCGGAGAAAATCGGTGACGGCGGCGGAGCCCGGGGCGGTGGGCAGCTTGCTCATGTCACAGGAGATGGGTGGGCACCCGCGGTTTTGGAATGCGGGGCGGCAGCGCTCAATCGCCGCCGGGCCGCGCTGCCCCGGCGGGGCCGGGGACGTCACGCTTGCGCAAAAACACGGGCGGGGCGGGCGAGGGCGTGCGAAACTCGCCGCCAATGATTTGGACGGAGGCAGGGATGCGCGGCTTGCGGGGCATCGGGGTGCTGGGCGGGATGGCGGCGTTGCTGGGGGGAGGCTTCGCCCTCGCCCAAGGCAAGCCGCCGGCGCTGGGGGCTCCGCAGCCGCCGCAGCAGCAGGGCGGGAAATTCGGGCCGGCGCCAGCGCCCGCCATGCCGCCCGCGTCGCCGCAGGCGGATAAATTCGCCGACCCGCCCCCGGCGGCGCCACGGGCCGAGACCCCTGCCCCGGCGCCGCGCTCCGACAAATTCGGCGATGGCGGTGCCCCCGCCACCCCGGCCCCGCCGGCGGCCGCGCCCGCGCCGGTGCCGCCGAACGAGCCGGCGGCGCTCGGGCAGCTCCGCGCCATGCTCGGGACGGGGACGAGCCTCACCTACCGGACGGCCACCGTCACCAATGCGGCGACGGGCGCGGTGCGGCTGCAGGATGCCGAGCTCCGCAGGCCGGATGGCGAGCGCCTCGCGGCGCAGGAGATGCTCGTCGACCGGCCGCGGGCGGACGGCATCGCCGGCCTCACCGCGCAGACCGTCACCCTGACCGGCAAGGAGGGCCAGGTGACGGCGATCGGGCGGGTGGAGCTGCGCGACCTCACGGTGCAGCAGCCCGCGCCGGGGGAGGAGCTGCGGCCGGACCAGATGAGCCTCGGCTTCCTCCGGCTGGAGGCGCTGGCGGTGCAGGGCGAGCGGCCGGTCGGCATCGCCGAGATCGTGGTGCAGGACTACCGGGCGGGGCAGCCGGGGCGGGCGACCGTCACCGGGCTCGACATGCTGGTGCCGGAAGGGAGCGGCGTCGCCGACCGGGTGAAGGTCGCCCGCATGGCGCTGGAGGGGATCGACCTTGCCGGCACGCTCGGCGCGCTGGCCGAGAAGGGGACGCCGCCGCAGCCGCCGGGGGCCTATACCGCCTCGATCGAGGGGGTGACGGTGACGCAGGGCGATGCCGCCGTCGGCTCGCTCGGCGCCGTGCGGATGACAGGGGCGCTCGGCAAGGGCGGGCCGGATACCGGGCGGCTCACGCTGGAGGGGCTCAGGGTGGAGCCCTTCCCGATGATCGCGCCCTGGCTCCAGCGGCTGGGTTACCAGGCCCTGACCGGGGATTTCTCGGTGGAAAGCCGGGTCGACCAGGCGGCCGGGCGGCTGGAGATCGTCGGGATGCTGCTCGGCGTGCGGGATGCCGGCGCCTTCGGCCTGTCGGTGACCATGGACGGCATCGCGCCGGACGGCTCGGCGCAGGAGAAATTCGCCGCCGCGCGGCTGGTCTCGCTGAGCATGCGCTACCTCGACCAGTCGCTGCTGCAGCGGCTGGCGGCCGCCGAGGCGCGGGACAGCCGGCGGCCGGAGCGGCAGGTGCGCGAGGCCTGGGCCAACCAGGCGGCGGGCGCGATGCAGGGCGGCACGGGCGCGGTGGCGCCGGTGCTGGCGGCGGTGCAGCGGCTGCTGCGCGGGCAGGCGCAGGAGGTGACCGTCAACATGCAGCCGCCGAAGCCGGTGCCGGTCAGCGAGCTGTCGGGCGCGGCGGCGGGCGGGCCGGCTGAGGTCCAGCGGACGCTCGGGATCACGGCGACGGCGCGCTGAGGCGGGCCTCGGCCCGGGGCCTTCAGCTCCGCGCGAAGGGCGGCGGCGCGCCTGGGGCGAGGTCGGCGATGACGGTGCGGAAGACCGCGCGGTAGTCGGTCGCCACGCGCAGGTCGACGCCCTCGTCCAGCGCATCCGGCGCGAGGCCCGGCCAGTCGCCGAAGCGGCGGCCGAGGCCGAAGCCCGCACCGAAGGCGAGGATCACCCCCGCCCGGCCGTGATCCGTGCCGTTGCTGCGGTTGGAGCGGAGGCGGCGGCCGAACTCGCTCGCCACCAGCACCGTCCAGCGCCGCGGCAGGCCGGCCATGTCGGCATCGAAGGCGCCCAAGCCCCGGGCGAGCACGCGCATGCGGTCGGCGAAGCGGCCGGGCTGGCCCTCATGCGTGTCCCAGCCGCCGAGATCGACGGTGGCGGCGATGAGCGCGGGGTTCAGCTTCGCGGTCTGGGCGACGACGGCCAGCGCCCGGCCGAACTCGCGGCCGGCAGCGTAGTCGGCGCCGGCGGCGGGGGCGTAGGGGAGCAGCCTGCCCTCGGCGTCGCGCGGCAGCAGCCGGTCGATGCTGCGGAGGCCGGCGAGTGCCTCCTGCCCGGCCCGGGCCACCGGCCCCTGGCCACGGCGGTGGAGCGCCTCCAGCATCGCCTCGCCGAAGCTCCCCCCCGGCGGCGCGAGGCCGTCGCCCAGCGAGGAGACGGCGATGCCGTGATGGGCGCCGAGCAGGTCCCGGGCAAGGCCGCCCTGGGCCGAGAGGGTGGCGCCGGAGGGCGCGGCGCCGGCGGCCCAGGCGGCGAGCCAGCCGGTGCTGCCGCCCTGCTCGGCGCGGAGGCCCTGGCCGAGGCCCATCATCGCCTGCGCCTCGAAATGGCTGCGCGTCGCCTGCGGCACGCCGGCGGCGGGCCAGATCGCCATGCGGCGGTCCTGCCAGATCTCGGCCAGCGGCGCGGCCTCGGGGTGCAGGCGGAAATCCGCGGCGGCGGAGGCATCGAGGCGGAGGCCGGCCTGCGGGCCGCCGGCCGGGTTGCGCAGGCTCTCCGCGCGCTGGTCGACGAAATGCGCGTCGTCGGCGGGCGAGAGGGCGTGCAGCCCGTCCATCCCGCCGCGGAGGTTGACCAGCACCAGCAGCGGCCCGCCGGGCTGCCCGGCGCCGCTTGGGTCGGCAAAGGCGAGGCTGCGGAGATTGGGCAGCAGGGCAGCGCCGATCCCGGCGCGGAGCAGGTGGCGGCGGCCGAGCAGGATGGGCATGGCCGATCTCCCTCAGGCGGTCTGGAAGGCGGGGGCGTTCAGCACCCAGCCGGCAAGCTCGGCGACCTCGTTCGGCGCCGGGCGGGGGTTGCGGCCGGCGGTGATCCAGACGCCGGCGACGGTCTCCGCCACCGGCGCGCCGGCGGGGCCGAGCGACAGCGTGGCGAGGCGGCGCGCGGTCGCCTCGACCGGGGCCTTCGCCATCTCGGCATAATGCGGCGAGAGGCCGGTGCCGGTGCTGTTGCGGGCGAGGCCGAGCAGCATGCCCCAGCGGGCGCGCAGCGCCGTCGCGCCGAGATAGGGCTCGGCATCGAGCGGCTGGCCATCCGGCGGCGCCCAGCCGAAGGGAAGCTGGCCGGCGGCGGCGAGCTGGCCGATCAGCGCCTGGTTCGGGGCGAAGGGGATGTCGAGCCCCCGCACCGCGGCGGCCATGGCGTCGACCGGGCGGCGGGCGCGGCCGCGGGCGGCGTCCAGGATCTCCGGCCCGGCCAGCAGGGCGCGGACGGTGCGCGCGATCTGGTCGTCCCGGCCGAGGCTGCGCGTCCAGGCCGCCTCGGCGCGGGCGATGGCGGCGGCCGGCGGCGGGTCGCCGAGCAGGAAGCGGGCGAGCTTGGTGCAGAGGAAGCGCGCCGTCGCCGGATGGGCGGCGAGCGCGTCCAGCACCGCCCGGCCATGCGCCATGGCCGGGGCGAAGGGGTCGAGGTCCAGGCCAAGGAAGTGCTTCTGGTAGGGGTCGTGCCACTGGGCGACATAGGCGAACTCGCCGGTGCGCGGCAGGCTGCGGGCGCCGTCGAAGTTCTGTCCCGCGGCGACGCTCCAGCCGGTCAGCGCCCGGGCGGCCTCCCAGACATCGGCATCGACATAGAAGGCGGGGCGGCCGTCCGGCAGGCGCGGCACGTCGCGGCCGGTGCGGGCGCTGCCGCGATAGGCGGCGCGGCCCAGCGTGTGCAGCTCCAGCAGCTCGCGGGCGTAGTTCTCGTTGGGGGCGCCGGCGCGGGAGCTCTGGTTGTTCAGGTAGACCAGCATGGCCGGGCTGGTCGCCATCGCCTCCAGGAGGGCGCGGAAGGAGCCGAGGGCGTGCTCGCGGATGCGCCGGTCATGGTCGGGCAGCGAGGCGGCGACGCGGCCATCGGCCTGGTAGGAGACGTTGAAGTGGTCGTGCCAGAACTCCGCCGTCCGCTCGCGGAGCTGGGCCTCTGCGGCGGTCCTGCGCAGCAGGGTGGCGAGGGTGAATTCGAGGCGCGGGCGCTCGCGCTCGGCACCGGGGATGCGGACCTCGCGGCGGAACTCGCCAAGGCGCCAGCGCTCGGCCTGGGACTGGCGCAGGGTGGTGGGCGGGCGGCGCTCGTCGGTGATCTGCTCGCCGGGGCCGGCGGCGTAGCGGATGGGGATCGCGAGGTCGTCGATCCGCGCCTCCACCGCCGGCTCCGCCGCGGGCAGGGCGAGCTGGCGGTCGAGCCAGGGGCCGAGGCCGGTGCGGGCCAGCGCCTCCGCCTCGCCCGGACGGGCGCCATAGGCGGCGCGGGCGAGGATGCGGTGGGCCGCGGCCAGGTCGATCGAGGCGGCGGTCATGGCCGGCGGGCCCTCCATGCGCGGGGCCCGCCGGAACATGCGGGCCGCTTCCATCCAGGGCGGACCCTATACCTCTGGTGTATTCAGGACCGAATGAATTTCTCTTCCATATTGTATCCCTGCGTCACGGGCTGGACAGGTCGCCCGGCTTGGCCTATCGCCCGGCCATGCGCGCCGATGCAGAATCCCTGAACGAGCAGATCACCGCCTCGGTGTCCCTGCTGAGGAGGCATCTTTGACTGGGATGCCGCACTCCGACGCCTCGATGAGCTGAACGCCAAGGCGGAAGACCCGAGCCTCTGGACCGATGCCGAGGCCGCCAACAAGCTGATGCGGGAACGCTCCCGCCTCGCCGACCAGACCGAGGGCGTCCGGCGGCTCGAGCAGGCGGTCAGCGACGCCATGGAGCTGATCGAGCTGGCCGAGGCGGAGGGCGATGCGGCGACCGCCGATGCCGCCGTCGCCGACCTCCATGCGCTGGCCACCGAGGCCAAGCGGCGCGAGATCGAGAGCCTGCTCTCCGGCGAGGCCGACCAGAACGACGCCTATGTCGAGGTGAATGCCGGCGTCGGCGGCACCGAGGCGCAGGACTGGGCGGAGATGCTGCTGCGCATGTACCAGCGCTGGGCCGAGCAGCACGGCTACAAGGTGGCGCTGACCGAGCAGTCCGACGGGGAGGAGGCGGGCATCAAGTCGGCCACCCTGCAGGTGACCGGGCCCTCGGCCTATGGCTGGCTGAAGACGGAGACGGGCGTGCACCGCCTGGTGCGGATCAGCCCCTTCGGCGGCAACGACAAGCGGCAGACCAGCTTCGCCAGCGTCTATGTCTACCCGGTCGTCGACGACAAGATCGAGATCGACATCAACCCGGCGGACATCAAGACCGACACCTTCCGCGCCTCGGGCGCCGGCGGGCAGCACGTCAACAAGACCGAGTCCGGCGTGCGCTTCACCCATATCCCGACGGGCATCGTCGCCGCCTCCACCCAGGACCGCAGCCAGCACAAGAACCGCGCCATCGCCATGAACATGCTGAAGGCGCGCCTCTACGAGCTGGAGCTGTCGAAGCGCGAGGCGGTGGCGGCCGGCATCGAGGCGGGCAAGACCGACATCGGCTGGGGCCACCAGATCCGGAACTACGTGCTGCAGCCCTACCAGCTGGTGAAGGACCTGCGCACGGGGGTCGAGAAGGGCAACCCGGCCGCGGTGCTGGACGGCGACCTCGACGAGTTCATGGCGGCGGCGCTGGCCTCGCGCGTGGGGGCGACGAGGTCGGAGGCTTCTGCCGCCGCGAGGTAAAGGTTGAGGGGGCTTTGCCCCCTCACGCTCCCCCACCAAGGGCCGAAGGGCCCTTGGAACCCTTGAGTTAGATCGGGGCTAGGCGGGTCAGGCGGTTGGGGTTCTGCTCGCTCTGGTAGATCGCGCCGCTCAGCGGGTCGCGCCACATGCCATGCGTGCCGTTCAGCACCGGGCGGCAGCGGCCGATCAGCCGGCCCTCGCGGCTGAACTGGCTGAGGCGGGGGACCTGGTCCGTCACGTAGAAGCTGCCATCCGGGCCGCCATGGACGTCCATCGGCTTGTGGAGGTCGCGCACATCCATCAGGTGGATGCCGTCAGGCGTGAACACCTGGACGCGGTTGTTCTCGCGGTCGGCCACCAGCACCCGGCCATCCTCCAGAACCCAGACGGAATGCGGCGTGGCGAACTCGCCGCCGCGCTGGCCGGGGCGGCCCCAGGCACCGAGCGGGGTGCCCTCCGCCGTGAAGCGGTGGACCCGGGAGTTCCCGTAGCCATCCGCGACATACATGCTGCCGTCGCGGGCGAAGGCGATGTCGCAGGGGGCGTTGAAGGGCTCGCCCGGCGCGTGGCGCCTGCCCAGGGCGCCGAGCCGCTGCCCCGCTGCCGAGAAGATGACGATCTCATGCGCGTCGCGGTCGACGACGAAGACGCGGCCATCGGGGTGGACGGTGAACATATGCCCGTCCGCCACCTCGCCCGCGCCCCAGGCGCCGATGTGCCGGCCCTCCGGCGAAAGGACGATGATCGCCGGCGCCTCCGGATCCACATAGGGGTCGGTGCGGTATTGGACGAGGACGTTGCCGGCCGCATCGCAGGCGACGTCGCTGATGCGGCCCGGCCCCTCCGGCAGCTCGCCCCAGGGGCGCTCGACGCGGTAGCGCTGCTCGCCGAGAGCGACAACGAGGGGCGTCATTCGTTCAGGCCCCGGCCGGGATAGGGATGGGTGGCGACCCAGTGCCGGGCGATGTCGAGGCGGCGGGTGATCCAGACATCCGGCTGCTGCACCATGTGGTCGAGCACCCGTTGCAGCCCGGCCGCGCGGGCGGGGTGGCCGATCAGGCGCTGGTGCAGGCCGACCGACATCATCTTCGGCTGCCCCGCCCGCCCTTCGGCGAGCAGCATGTCGAAGGCGTCGCGGATGAAGGAGAACCACTGCTCGCCGGTGCCCATCCAGCCGGCATATTTCCCGTCGTTGTTGGTGAGCGAGTAGGGCACGACGAGATGGCCCTGGCCCTCCACCGTGACCCAGAAGGGCAGCTCCTCGCCGTAGTAGTCGCTGTCGTAGAGGAAGCCGCCATGCTCGACGACCAGGCGGCGGGTGTTCACGCTCGGGCCGTAGCGGCAGTACCAGCCGGCGGGCTTCGCGCCCGTCGTCCGCTCGATGCTGGCGACGGCACGGGCGATGTGGTCGCGCTCCTCCGCCTCGGAAAGCTCGAAATGCTTCACCCAGCGCCAGCCATGGCTGCAGACGTCGTAGCCGGCGGCGCGGATGGCGGCCGAGGCCTCCGGGTTCTCCTCGAGGGCGAGGGCGCAGCCGAAGATGGTGAGCGGCAGGCCGCGCTCCTGGAACAGCCGCGCGAGGCGCCAGAAGCCGACGCGGCTGCCATATTCGAACATGCCCTCGGCGGCGAGGTCGCGGCCCTTCGCCACCTGCTTCACGTTGTAGGATTCGGTGAGGCCGTGCTCGCTATAGCCGTCGCCCAATGCGATCGAGGGCTCCGAGCCCTCCTCGTAGTTGATGACGAAATTGACGGCGAGCTTCGCGCCGTTCGGCCATTGCGGATCGGGCAGGTTGGCGCCGTAGCCGATGAAGTCGCGCCGCACCTCATAAGCCATCAGGGCAGCTCCACGGTGAATTCGGGAACGGTGACGAATTCCTCGTCGCCCTTGGTGCCGTCGCGCCACATGGTGACGACGAAGCACGCCGGCGCGTCGATGACGGTGAAGGGGTGATGCCAGACATTGGCGCCATAGGTGACGCCCTGCCTCGGCCCGGCGAGGAAGGCGCGGGCGCGGGCCATGTCCGGCCCTCCATCCCTGGCGTGGGGCGCGATGATGGCGAGCCAGCGCCCGGCCTGCTGCGGGACGAAGCTCTGCGAGGAGAACTCGTGCCGCTCCATGGTGGTGGAGCGCAGCGGCATCGCGGCGGCCTTGTCGGTCACCGTCAGCGACAGGCTCGGCCGGGCGTGCGGGCGGAGATTGGCCAGCGCATCCTCGAAATAGGTGCGGCCCGGGATGCTGGGGCACTCGATCACCTCGCCATAGGGGAGGAAGGCGGCGGAGGTCAGGGGTTCGGCCCGCAGGATCATCATCGGCACCTGTGCATCGTCGCCCGCAGCATGTCCGGCCGGGAGGCGGAACGGAAGGGGGTTCCGGCGCTTGCGGGCCTGCGCCGGCATGCCATGCTCGCCGCGATGCCGCGCGACGCCCCTGCCCCGCCCTTCCGCCACCAGCGGGCCGATGGCGCCTTCGAGCTGGGCTTCGGCCCCGGGCCGCGCGGCACGGTGCTGCGGCACCTCTTCCAGCAGGCGCCGCTACGCATCCTCTTCCCCGACCCGGAACCGGGCGAGCCGCCGACGGCCGCGCTGCTGAACTGCGCCGGCGGGCTGGCGGGCGGGGACGTGCTGCGGCAGTCGGTGCGGCTCGAGGCGGGAGCGGAGGCCACGCTCTGCACCGCGGCGGCGGAGAAGCTCTACCGCAGCCTCGGGCCGGAGACGCGGATCGAGACGCGCCTCTCCCTCAGCGCGGGGGCGGTGCTGGAATGGCTGCCGCAGGAGACCATTCTCTTCGACGGGGCACGGATGGCGCGGCGGATGCAGGCGGAGCTGGCCGAGGGCGCGCGGCTGCTGGCCGTCGAGATGCTGGTCTTCGGCCGCGCCGCGGCGGGGGAGCGGATGCAGGCGGGCGCGGTCTTCGACGGCTGGCGGCTGCGCGGGCCGGGCGGGCTGCTCTGGGCGGATGCGCTCTCGCTCGCCGATCCGGCGGAGGAGCTGGCGGCGCCCTTCGGCTTCGGCGGCGCGGAGGCGATGGCGATGCTGCTGCTCGTGGCACCCGAGGCGGAGGCGATGCGGGACAAGCTGCGCGAGGCCGGGGCCGCCGCCACCCTGCCGCGGCCTGGCCTGCTGCTCGCCCGCTGGCTCGGGGGGGCGAGCGCGGTGCGGCGGGCGGCGGGGGCGGCGATCGCGGCCGTGCGGGGGGCGGCGCTCGGCCGGCCGGCGCGGCTGCCTCGGCTGTGGACGACCTAGGGCGGGCCGGGCCATGATCGCCCCGCCACAAATGAGGCCCGCATGAACCTGACGCCACGCGAGAAGGACAAGCTGCTGATTGCCATGGCGGCCCAGGTGGCGCGGCGCCGGCTGGAGCGGGGTGTGAAGCTCAACCATCCGGAGGCCGTGGCCCTCATCACCGACTACGTGGTTGAAGGCGCGCGGGACGGGCGCAGCGTCGCCGAGCTGATGCGCGACGGCGCCACGGTGCTGACGCGGGAGCAGGTGATGGAGGGCATCGCCGAGATGATTCTCGAAGTTCAGGTGGAGGCGACCTTCCCGGACGGGACCAAGCTTGTGACCATCCACGAGCCCATCCGGTGATCCCCGGCGAGCTGTTCCCCGGCGCCGGCGAGATCGAGCTGAACGTCGGCGTCGAGGCCGTCGAGATCGAGGTCGGCAATGCCGGCGACCGGCCGATTCAGGTCGGCAGCCACTACCATTTCGCCGAGACCAACCCGGCGCTCACCTTCGATCGTGCGCAGGCGCGCGGGCGCCGGCTCGACATCCCGGCGGGCACCGCGGTGCGATTCGAGCCGGGGCAGAGCCGGACGGTGCGGCTCATCGCTTTCGGCGGCGCGCGCATCGTGCACGGCTTCCGCGGCGAGACGGAGGGGCAGGTCTGATGCCGGCACGGCTTTCGCGCAGCGCCTATGCCGGGATGTATGGCCCGACCGTGGGCGACCGGCTCAGGCTCGCCGATACCGACCTCATCCTCGAGGTGGAGCGCGACTTCACCACCTATGGGGAGGAGGTGAAATTCGGCGGCGGCAAGGTCATCCGCGACGGCATGGGGCAGAGCCAGGTGACGCGCGCCGCCGGCGCGATGGACACCGTCATCACCAATGCGCTGATCGTCGACCATTGGGGGATCGTGAAGGCCGATGTCGGGCTGAAGGACGGGCGGATCGCCGCCATCGGCAAGGCGGGCAACCCGGATACGCAGGCGGGCGTCAGCATCGTCATCGGACCGGGGACGGAGATCATCGCCGGCGAGGGGCGGATCCTGACGGCCGGCGGGCTCGACGTGCATATCCACTTCATCTGCCCGCAGCAGATCGAGGAGGCGCTGGCTTCCGGCATCACCACCATGGTCGGCGGCGGGACGGGGCCGGCGCATGGCACGCTCGCCACCACCGCGACGCCGGGGCCCTGGCACCTGGCGCGGATGCTGCAGGCGGCGGAGAGCTTCCCCGTCAATCTCGGCTTCCTCGGCAAGGGCAATGCGGCGCTGCCGGCGGGGCTGGAGGAGCAGGTGCGCGGCGGCGCCTGCGGGATGAAGCTGCACGAGGACTGGGGCACGACGCCGAAGGCGATCGACACCTGCCTCCGCGTCGCCGACGCGCTCGACGTGCAGGTGGCGATCCATACCGACACGCTGAACGAGAGCGGCTTCGTCGAGAGCACGATCAAGGCGATCGGCGGCCGCACCATCCAGGCCTTCCATACCGAGGGCGCGGGCGGCGGGCATGCGCCGGACATCCTCCGCGTCGTGGGCGAACCCAACTTCCTGCCGAGCAGCACGAACCCGACGATGCCCTACACCGTCAACACGGTGGATGAGCATCTCGACATGCTGATGGTCTGCCACCACCTTGATCCTCGCATCCCGGAGGATGTGGCCTTCGCCGAGAGCCGCATCCGCCGCGAGACCATCGCCGCCGAGGACATCCTGCACGACCTTGGCGCCATCTCCATGATGTCCTCGGACAGCCAGGCGATGGGGCGGGTCGGCGAGGTGATCATCCGCACCTGGCAGACCGCGCACAAGATGAAGCAGCAGCGCGGGCGGCTACCGGGCGAGGCGGGCGAGAACGACAACCTCCGCATCCGCCGCTACATCGCCAAATACACCATCAACCCGGCGATCGCGCAGGGCATCTCGGCGCATGTCGGCAGCGTGGAGGTGGGGAAGCTCGCCGACCTCGTGCTCTGGTCGCCGGCCTTCTTCGGGGTGAAGCCGGACCTCGTGCTGAAATGCGGCTCCATCGCCATGGCGCCGATGGGCGATCCCAACGCCTCCATCCCGACGCCGCAGCCGGTGCATTACCGGCCGATGTTCGCGGGCTTCGGCAAGTCGATGGTGGCGAGCGCCGTCACCTTCACCTCGGCCGCGGCGCTGGAGGATGGCATCGGCGCGCGGCTCGGGCTGCAAAGGGAGCTGATCGCGGTGCGGAACACGCGCGGCGGCATCGGCAAGCGCGACATGGTGCTGAACGACGCGCTGCCGCGGATCGAGGTCGATCCCGAGACCTATGAGGTCCGGGCGGATGGCGAGTTGCTCACCTGCGAACCGGCGAAGGTCCTGCCCATGGCCCAGCGGTACTTCCTGTTCTGATGAGCGGCGATCTCCCTCGCGCCACCCAGGTGCTGCCGGCCGGCGGATGGGTGGAGCGCACGGCGCGCCACATCGTGACGCTCGACTTCGACGACCGCTTCCGCCGCCGCAAGCGCTATGTGGCCGAGGACGGCTTCGCCTTCCTGCTCGACCTGGAGGAGGCCGTCGCGCTGCGGCAGGGCGACGGGCTGCTGCTGGAGGGGGGCGGCGTCATCCTCGTCCGCGCCGCGCCGGAGCCGCTGGTGGAGGTGCGGGCGGAGAGCGCGGGGCGGCTGATGCGCCTCGCCTGGCATCTCGGCAACCGGCACCTGCCGACGGAGATCCAGCCCGACCGCCTGCTGATCCGCGACGACCATGTGATCGTCGCCATGCTGCGCGGGCTCGGCGCCGAGCTGCGCAAGGTGGAAGAGCCCTTCAACCCCGAGGGCGGTGCCTATGGCGAGCACAACCGGCAGCCGGGGCATCACCACCATCACCACCATGATGGCCATGACCACGACCACCATCACTGAGGGCGCGGCGCTCTACCGGCTGCTGGCCTGGCTGTCGCCGGCCTATCCGGTCGGCGCCTATACCTACAGCCATGGGCTGGAGACGGCGGTCGAGGATGGGGCGGTGCGGGACCGCGCGACGCTCGTCGGCTATATCCGCAGCGTGCTGCTGGCGGGGGCGGGGCGCGTCGACGGGGCGCTGCTGGTCGCAGCCTGGCGCGGCGCGGTGGTGGGGGATGATGCGGCCCTCGACGAGGTCGCCGAGCTGGCGGCGGCCTGGCGCGGCTCGGCGGAGCTGGCGCTGGAGAGCATGGCGCAGGGCACGGCCTTCACCGGCGTGACGCAATCGGCCTGGCCGGAGCCGCGCTTCGCGGCGCTGGCCGCGCGGCATCCGCGGCGGCTCGCGCATCCGGTGGCCTTCGGCGCCGCGGCAGGGTTCCAGGGCCTGCCGCTGCGGCCTTCGCTCGCCGGATGGCTTGCGACGTTTGCGGCCAATCTTGTCTCCGCCGGGGTGCGGCTGGTACCGCTCGGGCAGACGGATGGGCAGATTGCGACGGCGGCGCTGCACCCGGTCGTGGAGCAGGCCGCCGATGCGGCGCTGGCGGCCGATCTCGACAGGCTCGGCACGGCGGCGCCGGCGCTCGACCTTTTCTCCATGCGTCACGAGACGCAGTACACGAGGCTCTTCCGCTCATGAGCAACGGACCATTCAGGGTGGGCATCGGCGGCCCCGTCGGCTCGGGCAAGACGGCGCTGACGGAGCGGCTCTGCCGGCACCTGCGCGAGACGCACGACATCGCCGTCATCACCAACGACATCTACACCAAGGAGGATGCGGAATTCCTGACGCGCGCCGGCGCGCTGGAGCCGAGCCGCATCGCCGGCGTCGAGACGGGCGGCTGCCCGCACACCGCCATCCGCGAGGATGCCAGCATCAACCTCGCCGCGGTGCATGACATGGTGGAGCGCTTCCCCGCGCTCGAGGTGCTGTTCATCGAGAGCGGCGGCGACAACCTGGCCGCGACCTTCAGCCCGGAGCTGGCGGACCTGACGATCTACGTCATCGACGTCTCGGCCGGCGACAAGATCCCGCGCAAGGGCGGGCCCGGCATCACCCGCTCCGACATGCTGGTGATCAACAAGATCGACCTGGCGCCGCTGGTGGGCGCCGACCTCTCGGTCATGGACCGCGACGCGCGGCGCATGCGCGGGCAGCGGCCCTTCATCTTCACCAACCTCAAGGAGGATCTCGGCGTCGCTGAGATCGCCGATTTCATCCTCACACAGGGCGGGATCGCCCCGCGAAAGGCTGCCTGATGCACCCGATCCTTCTCCTCGCCTCCCTGCTGCTGCTGCCGGCCACCGCCTTCGCCCATCCGGGCACGGCGCTGGACCACGGGCTGACGGCGGGCTTCCTCCATCCCTTCTCCGGCGCGGACCACCTTCTGGCCATGGTGATGGTCGGGCTCTGGGCCGGGCTGCTCAGCGGGCGGGCGCGCTGGGCGCTGCCGGGGGGCTTCCTCGCCGGCATGGCGGGCGGGGCGCTGATGGGCTTCGCGGGCGTGACGCTGCCGGGGGTGGAGGCGGGCATCCTCGCCTCCGTCATCATCCTCGGCGTGATGGCGGCGCTGGCGCTGCGGCTGCCGCTGCCGGTCGGGATGGTGCTGGCGGCGGGCTTCGGCCTGCTGCACGGGCATGCGCATGGGACGGAGATGCTGGCCGGCACGGCCTTCCTCGGCATGCTGGCCGGCACGGCGGTGCTGCACGCGGCGGGCCTGGCGCTGTCGGTTCCGGGGGCGCTCTGGGCCCGGCGGGCCGCGCGGCTCGCGGGCGGCGCGGCGGCGCTGGGCGGCTTGGTGCTCGCGCTGGTGTAGGGCCGGGCCATGGCAGCCGGCATGAACACGCCTCTCTGCCGCATGCTCGGCATCGGCTTCCCGCTGCTCGCCTTCAGCCATTGCCGCGACGTGGTGGCGGCGGTGAGCAGGGCGGGCGGCTTCGGCGTCTTCGGCGCCGCCGGCTACACGCCGGAGGAGCTGGAGCAGGAGCTGCGCTGGATCGACGCGCAGCTCGAGGGCCGGCCCTATGGCGTCGACCTGCTGATCCCGGAAAACCTGTCGGTCCGCACCGGGAGCGGCGCGAGCAATGCCGATCTGCTGGCGCAGGTCCCCGACCGGCACCGCGACTTCGTGCGCGACCTGCTGCGCCGGCATGGCGTCGACCCGGACCGGCCGCTCGGCGAACGGCGGCGCGACGATCCGGACCGGCCGCCGCCCTACCAGAGCGAGACGGGGGAGCGGCTGATGGAGGTCGCCTTCCGCCACCCGATCCGGCTGATCGCCAATGCGCTCGGCGTGCCGCCCGCCTCCATGCTGGCGCGGGCCAAGGCGGCCGGCATCCCCTGCGCCGCGCTGGTCGGGGCGCGGGAGCATGCGCTGCGCCAGGTGGAGGCGGGGGTCGACATCCTGGTGGCGCAGGGCGGCGAGGCGGGCGGGCATTGCGGCGAGGTCTCGACCATGGTGCTGGTGCCGGAGGTGCTGCGCGTCGCCGGCAACACGCCCGTGCTCGCCGCCGGCGGCATCATGACGGGCCGGCAGATGGCCGGCTGCATGGCGATGGGCGCCGCCGGCGTCTGGACCGGCTCGGTCTGGCTGGCGACGGCGGAGGCGGAGACCTCGCCCGTCTTCCGCGAGAAGATGGTGGCGGCGCGCTCGCGCGACACCGTGCGCTCGCGCGGGCGGACGGGGAAGCCGGCGCGCCAGCTCCGCTCCGCCTGGACCGAGGCCTGGGAGGGGCCGGACAGCCCCGGCACGCTGCCGATGCCGCTGCAGGGCCTGATCAGCGAGCCGGCCATGGCCCGGGCGAACCGCGCGGCCGAGGGCGGCCAGGCGGAGGCGCGGGCGCTGGTCAGCTATTTCGTCGGCCAAGGCGTCGGGCTGGTGGAGGGCGTGCAGTCCTGCCGCGGCGTCGTCGAGGGCTTCATGCAGGAATTCGCCGAGGCGCTCGAGGCGATGCGATCCCTCGCCGAGGGGGAGTAGCCCCCGGCAGGTTGTCCGGCTGGGCGAAGCGGAAGCTCGTCTCCGGCCTTCGCGCCGAGGCATCGCCCGCCGCCATGGTGGAGACGCGCAGCATCAGGCTGCCGCCGAGGATGGCGAGCGAGGCAAGGCGCGAGAGGCCGGGATGGCCGCCCTCGGCCAGCGAGAGCGCATGCAGGCCGAGCGGCAGCGCGGTGCCGAGGCCGGTCGCGCCGATGCGCTCCGTCCTGCCCCAGCCGCCGTCCAGCGCGCCGGCGACGCCTGCATCCTCGTACCGCCGCTTCTGCGCCGAGGACGCCGCAAGCTCCGCCGCCAGCGCCGCGACGGCGACGGCATCCAGCGCCCGCTTCGCCCGTCCCGGCGGCTCGGCCAGCGAGAGCGCCGCCGCCGCGCTGGCGATGGAGGAGCTGCCGAAGCGCACCGCGAGCGAGCGCGGCGCCGCGGCCCAGAGCGGCGTGCTCGTCGCCGCCAGCAGCGCGGCCGTGTAGGTCGACATCCCCGCGCCCACCGCCGCCGCCGGCAGCCCCGCCGCCCGCGCGGCGCGGCGCGGCCAAGGCAGCCGCGGCATCCGGTCGGCGATGAGCTGTAGCGCGCCCGCCACGCCGCTGAAGGCAGTGAAGCTCATCAGCAGCCAGGTGCCGATGCTCATCGGCGAGGTGGCCTTGGCGATGCGCAGCATGTTGTAGAAGCGCTGCGGCGTGTGCAGGTCCCAGACCAGCAGCGCCGAGCCGATGCTCGGCGCCAGCAGCGCGAGGTAGCGCCCGCGCCGCGCCGCGCGCCCCATCCGCGGCCGTGCCCGGTCGGCGAGCGCGGAGAGGATCGCCGACCCGCCCGAAAGCCCGGCGAGGAAGATGTAGCCGCCGACCACCCAGTTGTTGAAGGGCGCCTCCTTCAGCTGCGGCCGGCCGTAATAGGTCGGCCCCTGCCATTCGCCCTGCTGGCCCTGGGTGCCGCCCGTCGCGGTCGGCGGGGTGGGCGAGGCTTCCTCGGCGCCGAGGATCGCGGCCTTGGCTTCGGACATGCTCAGCCCCGCCGGTTGAAGGCGAAGAGCGCCGCGAGCGCCAGCCCCGCGACGGCGGCAAGGCCGGAGGCGAGGCTCGGTGCCACGCGGTTGGCGGGCCGCGTCGGCGCCGAGGGCAGGTTGTAGACCTCCGGCCGGTCGGTCAGCAGGAAGAAGGCGTTGAGATGGCCGAGGTCGCCCGTCGCCCCCGGCGCGCCCGGCGTGCCGTAGAGATAGGCGGTGGAGACGCCCTGCCCGTGCAGCTGCTCGACGCGCTCCTGCGCCCGCGCCTGGAGGTCCGGCAGCTCGCCGAACTGGATGCTGTCGGTCGGGCAGGCCTTGGCGCAGGCCGGCTCCAGCCCGCCCTTCAGCCGGTCGTAGCAGAGCGTGCACTTATGCGCCTTGCCGTCCAGCGTGCTGAGGTCGACGACGCCGAAGGGGCAGGCCGGGATGCAGTAGCCGCAGCCGTTGCAGATGTCCTGCTGCACGACGACGGTGTCGAACTCGGTCTTGAAGATCGCGCCGGTCGGGCAGGCCTCAAGGCAGGGGGCGTTGTGGCAGTGCTTGCAGACATCGCTGAGCATCAGCCAGCCGCCCTGGTAGGGGGGCTTGCCGGTGCTGCGCACGCCGGGCCCGCCATCCTGGCCCGTATGTTTCTCGACGAAGGCGACGTGCCGCCAGCTATTGGCCGAGAGCTGGCCGGTATTGTCGTAGCTGTGCCCGGTCAGGCCGATATTGTCGGCCGGCAGGTTGTTCCACTCCTTGCACGCCACCTCGCAGGCCTTGCAGCCGATGCAGACCGTGGTGTCGGTGAAGAAGCCGTAGGAGCGGCCGGGGACAATGCGGACGCCGGCGGTGAGCTCCGCCTCGTCCTCGATCATGCCGTCCAGTTCGGAGCCGGTGTAGTCCTGCGCGCGGGCATGCACGTCCATGGCTGGTGTCCTTACCCTAGCTTCGGGCCTCGACGGCATGCGCGACGAAGCCGATGACGTTGCGCGGCGCCGTGTAGCGCACCCGCACGCGCGCCTGGCGCTGCTGCAGGGGCTCCAGCTGGTCCGGCTCGCCGAGCGAGTCATGGCCGAGGATGAAGAGGTGGGAGACGCCCGCATCGTCGGTGAGCTGGAAGCGGCTCTCCTGCAGGATGGTGACGACCCCCTCCATGCTCCTCATCGATGCGGCTCCGCACACGCTGCTGGCGACCCATACGCGCCGATGCCGCCCCCTTTCCGTCGCCTTGTCGCAGTCGCGGAATGTTGACGGGCCGGCCACGCCACCCGCCGCCCGGCGCCGTGCTTATGGCCGCTGACGACGGGGTGGAGAGTGGCCTGTGGCGAGGATTCGTCGTGGCATCGCGGCGCGTGGCGCCCGCTTCCTGAAGGACTGGTCCCTGCCGCGGCAACTCGCGGGCGAGAGCCCGATGTCGGCGGCCGCCCGCAGCACCGCTTCGGAGCGTCTCCGCCCAAGGCTCGAGCAGGCGGACAAGGTCGGCACCAGCATCTGCCCCTTCTGCGCCGTCGGCTGCTCGCAGCTGGTCTATGCCAAGAACGGCAGGCCGATCCATATCGAGGGGGACCCGCGCAGCCCGGTCAACCAGGGCACGCTCTGCCCCAAGGGCGCCGGCACGCTCGGCGTGCTGCTGAGCCCGCAGCGGGTCACCAAGGTGCTCTACCGCGCCCCCTACGCGAAGGCGTGGGAGGAGCGGCCGCTGGACTGGGCGATGGAGCGCGTGGCGCAGCTGACCAAGCAGGCCCGCGACGAGACCTTCGTCGAGCGCCTGCCGGACGGCAAGGTCGTCAACCACACGCTCGGCATCGGCTCGCTCGGCGGCGCGACGCTCGACAATGAAGAGAACTACCTGATCAAGAAGCTCTTCAACGGTGGCCTCGGCATGGTCACCATAGAAAACCAGGCGAGAATCTGACACTCCTCCTCGGTGCCCAGTCTGGGCACCTCCTTCGGGCGCGGGGCCGCGACGATGGCCCTGTGGGACCTCGCGAATGCCGACTGGGTGATCACGATGGGCTCCAACATGGCGGAGAACCATCCGATCGCCTTCCGCTTCCTGGTGGAGGCGAAGCGGAAGGGTGCGACGCTCATCCATGTCGATCCGCGCTTCACCCGCACGGGCGCCAATTGCGACATCCACGCGCCGATCCGCTCCGGCTCCGACATCGCCTTCCTCGGCGGGATGATCCGCTACATTCTGGAGGGCGACCACTGGTTCCGCGACTTCGCGCTGGCCTACACCAACATCGCCCATATCATCGAGGACGGCTATGCCGACCCGGAGCAGGGCGACGGCATCTTCTCCGGCTTCGATGCGGAGCAGCGCAACTACAGCGAGGCGAGCTGGCAGTACAAGGGGAAGACCGTCCCCTCCTCCATCGCCGAGCATCGCGTGCAGGGCGAGCAGAAGGGCCCGCAGTCGCAAAGCATGGCCGAGGGCCCGCCGCCGACCGACCCGACGCTGCAGCACCCGAATTGCGTCTACCAGATCATGCGCCGACATTATGCGCGCTACACGCCGGAGATGGTGGAGAGCGTCACCGGCTGCCCGCGCGAGACCTTCCTCGCCATCTGCGAGGTGGTGACGAGGAATTCCGGCCGCGACCGCACCGGCGCCTTCGCCTATGCGGTGGGCTGGACGCACCATACCACCGGCGTGCAGATCATCCGCGCCGCGACCATCGTGCAGTCGCTGCTCGGCAATGTCGGGCGGCCGGGCGGCGGCATCATGGCGCTGCGCGGCCATACCAGCATCCAGGGCAGCACGGACATCCCGACGCTCTACAACATGCTGCCGACCTACCTGCCGCAGCCCAACGCCTTCCACGACCATGCGACGCTCAAGCGCTACATCGCCTCCGAGACGCCGGCGACCGGCTGGTGGCACAATTTCCCGAAATACATCGTCAGCCTGCTGAAGGCCTGGTACGGCGAGAACGCCACCGCCGCGAACGAATGGGGCTACCAGCACATCCCCAAGCTGACCGGCGACGTCTCGCAGCTGCCGATGACGCTCGCCATGACGCATGGCGTGGTCAAGGGGCAGTTCTTCATCGGCCAGAACCCGGTCGTCGGCGCCGTCAACACGGCGCTGGTGGAGAAGGGCCTCGCCCGCCTCGAATGGATGGTGGTGCGCGACCTCGCCATGACCGAGACGGCGAATTTCTGGGAGAAAGGCAACCGCATCCAGCGCGGCGAGGCGCGTCCGGAGGAGATCGGCACGGAGGTCTTCTTCTTCCCGAGCGCGATCTCGGCGGAGAAGGGCGGCACCGTCACCAATACCAGCCGCCTGGTGCAATGGCATGACGCGGTCTGCGAGCCGCCGGGCGACAGCCGCTCCGACCTCTGGTTCATCTACCATCTGGGGCGGCGGCTGAAGCAGCTCTATGCCGGCAGCACCCTGCCGCGCGACCGCGCGATCCAGGCGCTGACCTGGGACTATCCGGTGGTCGGCGACAAGGCGGAGCCGGATGCGGAGGCGGTGCTCCAGGAGATCAACGGCTGGACCGTCGCCGACCGCAAGCTCGTCTCCTCCTACCAGGAGCTGAAGGATGACGGCTCCACCGCCTGCGGCGGCTGGATGTATTCCGGCATCTTCCCGAAGGAGGGGCAGAACCAGGCGCGCTCCCGCAAGCCGGACAGGCCGGGCGGCCCCGGCAGCCATCTCGGCTGGGCCTTCGCCTGGCCGAGCAACCGCCGCACCCTCTACAACCGCGCCTCGGCCGACCCGGAGGGCAAGCCCTGGTCCGAGCGGAAGAAGATGGTCTGGTGGGACGAGGGCGAGGGGAAGTGGACCGGCACCGACGTGCCGGATTTCGAGCCGACCAAGCGCCCCGACTACCGCCCCGACTGGAGCCAGAAGCCGCAGGGCATGGAGGCGCTCGGCGGCGCCGACCCCTTTATCATGGAGGCCGACGGGCAGAGCATGCTCTTCGTCCCGAGCGGGCTGAAGGACGGGCCGCTGCCGACCTATTACGAGCCGCTCGAGAGCCCGGTGCGCAACCCCTTCTACCGCCAGCAGGGCAACCCCACGGCGAAGATCTGGGAGCAGCCGGGCAACGAACTGCACGAGGCGGGCGACCCGCGCTTCCCCTATGTGCTGACCACCTTCCGCCTGACCGAGCTGCATTGCGGCGGCGTGATGAGCCGCGTCGCGCCGCATACGGCGGAGCTGCAGCCCGAGGCCTTCGTCGAGATTCCGCCGGAGCTGGCGCGGGAGCTCGGCATCCGGCATCTCGGCTGGGCGACGCTCTCGACGCTGCGCGGCGAGGTGGAGATGCGGGCGATGGTGACGGAGCGGCTGACGCCCTTCGAGATCGGTGGCCGCCGCGTCTATCAGATCGGCGTTCCTTGGGTCTATGGCTGGGAGGGCTATGCGCGCGGCGATGTCGCCAATGTCCTGCTCGCCATCACCGGCGACGCGAATACCAGCATCCACACCACCAAGGCGCTGACCTGCAACCTGCGCGCGGGGCGCCGCGCCGGCGCCAGGGCGGGCCCCGATGCCGTCTGAGCGGCAGCTCAGCGCGAAGGCGGAGGGCGCGGCGGCGCTCGCCGCCCTCGACCGCGCCCTGGCGCAGCGGCCGAAGCGCGACGGCCATGCCTTCGCCGAGATGACGGAGCATCTCTGCACCATGCGCGACCTGTTGATCGGCCATGGCCGCCTGGGCGGCGCCGCGCCGCCGCTGCTGGAGCGTTTGAATTCCGTCATCAGCACGGCGCTGGCCGGGCATTTCCCACTCGGCAACACGCCATGGTCGGAGGTGGAGCATGCGCGTGGCGTGCTGTGCCGGCTGATCGAGGAGGCGGAATAGGGCGATGAGCCTCGCGGGGGAGGCCGCGGTCCAGGCCGGGAGTACGCGTTGCTGGCATGGCGATGGTTGGCATGCGGGGCATCGCCTCGTCCCGGCCGAGACGGCCATGTCCTTCAGCTACAACCGCCTCGGCCATGCGGTGATGATGGCGACGCCGGCCGACCTCGAAGATTTCGCCACGGGCTTCAGCCTGGCCGAGGGCATCGTCGCGCATCCGGCGGAGATCGAGGAGCTGGAGGTCATCCACACGCCGCTCGGCATCGAGCTGCGCATGTGGATCGACGCGGCCCGGCTCGGTGCGCTGGAGGCGCGCCGCCGCCATCTCGCCGGTCCGACCGGCTGCGGCCTCTGCGGGCTTGAGAGCCTGGCCGAGGCCGTGCGCAGCCTGCCCCGCGTGCCGCCCGGCCCGCGCCTCGCACCGGCCGACATCGCCGCCGCCATGGCGAGCCTCGCCCCCGCGCAGCACCTGCATGACGCGACGCGGGCGATGCATGCCGCGGGCTTCTGGCAGCCCGGCCGCGGGCTGCTGGCGCTGCGCGAGGATGTCGGCCGCCACAACGCGCTCGACAAGCTCGCCGGCGCGCTCGCGCGCGAGGGCATCGACGCCTCCGCCGGCGTGCTGGCGCTGACCAGCCGCATCAGCGTGGAGCTGGTGCAGAAGGCGGCGCGCATGGGCGCCGGCGTGCTCGCCGCCGTCTCCGCCCCGACCGCGCTCGCGCTGCGCTGCGCGGAGGCGGCAGGCCTCACGCTGATCGGCGTCGCGCGGGATGACGGCTTCGAGGTCTTCACCGGCGCGCATCGGCTAGATGGCTGAAATGTCACGCTGACTCGCCCGAACCACGGACCTGGCGTGACGTTGGCGCCAGCGGCGGCGGCACCTGCGCTGGGTGTTACCGGCCGCGGGGACAGGGCGGATGAGCGGTGCGCGATGAGCCGGCCGGGATGCGGCCGCCGCAGGACGATCCGGATGCGCAGCTCTTCCCTCGCTGGACGACCTTCGCCGCACGCGCCGCGCTCGTCTCGCTCGTCCTCCTGCCGCTGGCGGCGCTGGGGGTGCTGATGGTGCTGCCATATACGCCCTACGTGACCGGCCAGACCCTCACGCCGAGCCAGCCGGTACCCTTCAGCCACGAGCATCATGTCGGCGGCCTCGGCATCGAATGCCGCTACTGCCACACCTCGGTCGAGACATCCCGCTTCGCCGGCCTGCCGCCGACCCATACCTGCATGACCTGCCACTCGCAGCTCTGGACCAATGCGGCGGTGCTGGAGCCGGTGCGGCGCAGCCTGGCCGAGCGCAAGCCGATCCCGTGGACGCGCGTCAACGGCCTGCCCGACTACGTCTTCTTCGACCACAGCATCCATGTGACGAAGGGCGTCGGCTGCACCACCTGCCATGGCCAGGTCGACACCATGCCGCTGATGCGCCAGGCGGCGCCGCTGACCATGGGCTGGTGCCTCGACTGCCACCGCAACCCGGCGCCCCACCTGCGGCCCGAGAGCGAGATCTTCGCCGGCCACTGGACGCCGCCCGCGGACCAGGAGAAGCGCGGCGCCGCGCTCGTCGCGCATTACGGCATCAGGACCGAGCACCTCAGCGACTGCTCGGTCTGCCACCGATGAGCGGCCCGGCCCTCTCCCGCCGGCAGGCGGCGCTCGGCCTCGTTGCCGCGGCGCTCTCCGGCTCGCTCGCCGCCTGCTCCGAGCCGGAGGAGCAGATCCTTCCCTATGTCGAGCAGCCGGAGACCCTCACCCCCGGCAGGCCGATGCGCTTCGCCACCGCCCTGCCGCTGAACGGTTATGGGCGCGGCATGATCTGCACCGCCTTCGAGGGCCGGCCGGTCAAGGTCGAGGGCAATGCGGCGCATCCTGCCAGCCTCGGCGCCACCGACGTCTTCGCCGAGGCGGAGCTGATGCAGCTCTACGATCCGGACCGCTCCCGCACGCCGCGCCAGGGCGAGCGGACGGCGACATGGGAGGGCCTCCTCGCCGCCCTCCTGCCGCGGCTCCAGGGCGAAGGGGACGACCTCCGCCTGCTGACCGGTCCCGTCACCTCGCCCACGCTGCTGCGGCTGATCGGCGCAGCGCGGGCGCGCTTCCCGCGCATAACCTGGCACATGCACGTGCCGATCGGGGAGGAGAACAGCCGGCGCGGCGCCGCCCTCGCCTTCGGCCGTCCGCTCGACCTCCTGCCGCGGCTCGACCACGCCGAGGTCGTGCTCTGCCTCGATGCCGATCCGCTCGGCCCGGGGCCGGACCAGCTCCGCCATGGCCGCGGCTTCGCCGCGCAGCGCCTGGCGCGCCGGGGGGGGACGCGCTTCGGCCGCCTCTATGCGATGGAGCCGGCGATCAGCCTGACCGGCGCCAATGCGGACCACCACCTGCCGACGCCGCCGGAGGACTTCCACGGCATCGCAGCCTGCCTCGCCGCCGCGCTCGGCCTGCCCGTGCCGCAGCTCGACTTGCCGGAGGAGCAGGCGCGCTTCCTCCGCGCCGCCGCCGCCGACCTTGCGGCGCATCGCGGCGCGGCGCTCATCCTCGCCGGCGAAGCCCTGCCGCCGGAGCTGCACGCGCTGGTGCATGCGATGAACGCCCGGCTCGTCGCCCCCATCGAGGCCGTGGAGCCCGTCCGCCCCGATGCCGCCCCGCTGGCCGACCTCGTCGCCGCCATGCGCGAGGGGCGCTGCGGCACGCTGCTCATCCTCGGCGCCAACCCCGCCTATGACGCGCCGGCCGATCTCGGCTTCGCCGAGGCCTTGAGGCGCGTTCCCTTCAGCCTGCATCACGGCCTCGCCGCGGACGAGACCGCCGCGCTCTGCAGCTGGCATGTCCCCGCCCCCCACGCGCTCGAGGACTGGGGCGACCTCCGCGCCCGCGACGGCACCGCGGCGATCGTGCAGCCGCTGATCCGCCCGCTCTACGCCACGCGCTCCGCCGCGACGGTGCTCGGCCTGCTGCTCGGCCAGCTCGACCTCAAGCCCCATGACGCCGTGCGCGAGACCTGGCGCGGCGACCGCGACGCGGAGGCGTTCGAGGCGTGGTGGCGCCGCACGCTGCATGACGGCCTCGTCGCCGGCAGCGCCGCGCCCCGCATCCCGCTGCCCGAGCCGCGCCTGCCGGAGCTCCCGCCCGCCCCGGTCCCCGTGGGCCTCACGCTGGTGCTCCGGCCCGATCCCTCCACCTGGGACGGCAGCTATGCGGGCAATGCCTGGCTGCAGGAATGTCCGCGGCCGCTGACGCGGCAGGTCTGGGGCAACGCCGCCCTCGTCGCGCCGGAGGAGGCGGAGCGCCACGGCCTCGCCGCCGGCGACCTGGTGCTCCTCAAGCTCGACGGCATGAGCCTCGAAGCCACCCTGATGCCCCATGCCGGCGTCGCCCCGGGCGTCGTCGCGCTCACCCTGGGCCAGGGCCGCGAGCGGGCCGGCGCCATCGGCACCGGCATCGGCGCCAACGGCTACCGCCTGCGCCGCAGCGACGCGCTCTGGACCGCCTGCGGCCTCCGCCTCTCGCCCACCGGCCGCCGCAACCCGCTCGTGCTCGCGCAGGTCGGGCAGAAGCTCGAGGGCGAGGAGCGCGAGCTGCTGCCCATCGTCCCCCTGGCCGAGGCGCTGGAGGCCAGCGGCACCTCGGCCCGGCACGCGCTCAGCCCACCGAGCTTCTATCCCGATGTCACCTACGGCGGGAATGCCTGGGCGATGGCGATCGACACCACGCTCTGCATCGGCTGCAATGCCTGCGTCGTCGCCTGCCAGGCGGAGAACAACATCCCCGTCGTCGGGCCGGAGGAGATGCGGCGGGGCCGCGACATGCACTGGCTGCGCATCGACACCTACGAGCAAGAGGCCGGCATCGGCTTCCAGCCCGTGCCCTGCATGCATTGCGAGAAGGCGCCCTGCGAGCCGGTCTGCCCCGTCGCCGCCTCCGTGCATGACCATGAGGGGCTGAACCTCCAGGTCTACAACCGCTGCATCGGCACGCGCTTCTGCCAGGCGAACTGCCCCTACAAGGTGCGGCGCTTCAACTGGTACGGCTATGCCGACGGGCAGGAATACGCCAACCAGGGCGCCCCCGTCGTCGCCGCGCGCCACAACCCGGAGGTGACGGTGCGCGCCCGCGGCGTGATGGAGAAATGCACCTACTGCGTGCAGCGCATCAGCACCGCCCGCCGCGCCGCGGAGCGCGAGAACCGTCCGATCGCCGAGGGCGAGGTCGTCACCGCCTGCCAGGCCGCCTGCCCGACGCATGCCATCACCTTCGGCGACCTGAACCGCCCGCAATCTGCGCCCTCGCTGCTGCGGCAGGAGCCGCAGCACTACGCCCTGCTCGGCCATCTCGGCACCCGCCCGCGCACCACCTACCTCAAGCGCGTGCGCAACCCGAACCCGGTGCTGGAGGGCGACGCATGAGCGCCGCGGCGCAGGAGGCCGGGCTGCCGCCGGAGGCGAGCTATGGCGAGATGGTCTCGCTCGTCGCCGACCCGGTGCTGGAGCATCGCGCCGGCCGCCGCTGGTGGGTCGCCACCGGCATCGCCTTCGCCGTCACCCTCGGCTTCGGCCTCTGCCTCGCCTGGCTTTTCGTCCGCGGCATCGGCATCTACGGCAACAACACCACGGTGGTCTGGGGCTTCCCCATCGCCAACTATGTCTGGTGGATCGGCATTGGCAATGCCGGCACGCTGATCTCCGCCCTGCTGCTGCTGACGCGGCAGGGCTGGCGCTCCTCCATCAACCGCTTCGCGGAGGCGATGACGCTCTTCGCCGCCGGCATCGCCGGGCTCTTCCCCATCCTGCACCTCGGCCGGCCCTACCGGGCCTACTGGCTGGCGCCCTACCCGAACACCATGGAGCTCTGGCCGCAATGGCGGAGCGCTCTGGTCTGGGACTTCGCCGCCATCGCCACCTACCTGATCTTCTCGCTGCTCTTCTGGTATCTCGGCCTGATCCCGGACCTCGCCACGATGCGCGACCGGGCACGGAGCCGTGGCGCGCGCCTCGCCTATGGGGTGCTCGCCTTCGGCTGGCGCGGCTCCGCCCGGCACTGGCAGCGGCATGACGCGGTCTACAAGGCGATGGCGGCGCTGGCCGTGCCGCTCGTCGTCTCCGTTCACAGCGTCGTCGGGCTCGACTTCGCCGCCAGCCTCATGCCGGGCTGGCAGGAGACGATCTTCCCGCCCTATTTCGTCGTCGGCGCGCTCTTCTCCGGCTTCGCCATGGTGGTGACGCTCGCCGTGCTGCTGCGCTGGGGGCTCGGGCTGCAATCCGTCATCAGCGAGCGACATTTCGATGCGATGGGCAAGATCATCCTCGCTGGCGGCATCGCCATGGGCCTCTCCTACGCAACCGAATGGTTCATGGGCTGGTACAGCGGCGAGCATGAGGAGCGCGACTTCCTCGTCTTCCAGTTCACCGGGAGCTACGCGCCGTTCTACTACGCGATGCTGGCCTGCAACGTGCTGGCGCCGCAGCTCCTCTGGTTCCGCGCCTGCCGGCAGCGGGTGCTGCCGATCCTGGCCGTCTGCATCCTGGTCAATATCGGCATGTGGCTGGAGCGCATCCTCATCATCTGGAACACGCTGTCCCGCACCCAGCTGCCGAGCACGCGCTTCCTCTTCCACCCGACCTTCTGGGACTGGGCGACGCTCGCCGGCTCCTTCGGCCTTTTCGCCTTCCTGTTCCTCTGCCTCGCACGCCTGCTGCCGATGGTGGCGATGCACGACGTCAACAAGCAGCTCCATGCCGAGAAGAGGGCGGCATGAACGAGGCGCCGGTCCTCCTCGCCGAGTTCCGCGACCCGGAGACGCTGCTCGACGCCGCCCGCCGCGCCCGCGATGCAGGCTGGCGTGGCCTCGACGCCCATGTCCCCTTCGCCATCGAGGAACTGCCGGAGGCGCTCGGCCTCGACCCCACGCGCATCCGCCCGGCCATGCTGGCGGGCGGCGTGCTGGCGGGCCTCGTCGCCTATGCGATGCAGTGGTACAGCGCGGTCTACGACTACCCTTTCAACTCCGGCGGCCGGCCGCTGCACAGCTGGCCCGCCTTCCTGGTGCCGACCTTCGAGGCGGTGATCCTCGGCGCGACGCTGGCCGGCGTCGTCGCCTTCCTCGTCGCCACCGGCCTGCCGCGGCTGCACCACCCGGCCTTCGCCGCGCATGGCTTCGCCCGGGCCAGCCAGGACCGCTTCTTCCTCGCCGTCGCCGACCCGGAGGTCGATGCGGCGCGGTTCGCGGCGATGCTGGACGGGCTCGGCCCGCTCTCCATCCGGCAGGTCGGATGATGCGCCTCGTCCTCCTCCTGCCGCTGCTGCTGCTGGCCGCCTGCAAGCAGGAGATGGCGCAGCAGCGCCGGCTCGACACCTATGAGCGCTCCTCGCTATGGCCCGACGGCACCACCGCCCGCCCGCTGCCGGAGGGTGTCGTCTCCCGCGACGACCTGGCGCGCGACGCGGCCATCGCCACGCCGCCCGAGGTCACGCCCGCCCTGCTCGCGCGCGGGCAGGAGCGCTACGGCATCTATTGCGCGCCCTGCCATGGCGCGACCGGCGATGGCGACGGCATGATCCCGCGCCGCGGCTTCCCGCATCCGTCGAGCTACCATACCGCCCGGCTCCGCGCCGCGCCCGCGCCTTACGTCTTCGACGTCATCACCCGCGGCTATGGCGTGATGTACGGCTATGCGGCGCGGGTGGAGCCGGCCGACCGCTGGGCCATCATCGCCTATATCCGCGCGCTGCAGCTCTCCCGCAGCGTGGCCCTCGCCGATGTGTCGGATGCGCGGGAGAGGCTGCCGTGAGCGCGCAGGAATGGCTGCGCGCCCATGCCGGCCGCATCTTCCTCGGCGGGGCGGTGGCGGCCGCGCTGATGCTCGCCTGGGGCCTTGCCGCGCCGCGCCTGGCGCTCGCCGGCTGGCTGACGGGACTGCTCTTCTGGCTCGGCCTGGCGCTCGGCGGCTATGCGCTGCTCGCGGTGCATGCGCTGACCGGCGGCCGGTGGCTGGCGCCGCTCTTCCCCGTGCTGGCGCCGGCGGTGGCGACCCTGCCCGTCTTCACTCTGCTCGCCATGCCGCTGCTGCTCGATGCCGCCGCGGTCTGGCCCTGGGTGACGGATCCGGGCTCCGTCCCGCCGGATGTCGCGCGCCTCTGGCTCAATCTGCCGGGCCTCGTCCTGCGGAGCGCGCTCGCCCTGCTCGGCTGGTCCGTCTTCGGCCTGCTGCTGGTCGGTGGCGGGGCGAGGCGGCCGGCGATCGGCGCGCCGGCGCTGATCCTCCACGCCGTCGCCCTCACCCTGATCGGCCTCGACTGGATCCTGGCGCTGGAGCCGCCCTTCCGCTCCACCGCCTTCGGCATGTGGCTCGGCGTGACGCAGATCCTCGCGGCGCTGGCCTGGTGCGCGCTGCTGGAGCCGGAGCCCGCTGGCCGCCGCGCCGCGGACCTCGCCGGCCTGCTGCTGGCCGCGGCGCTCGGCGCCGCCTATCTCGGCTTCGCGCAATACCTCGTCGCCTGGTACGGCAACCTGAAGCCGCGCGCCGACTGGTACCTGCCGCGTCAGGAGATGCCCTGGCTGCTGATCGAGGCTGCCTCCATCGCCACAAGCGCCGTGCTGCCGGTGGTCGCCCTGCTGCCCGGCCTGCTGCGCCGCAGCCCGCGGGCGCTGGCCTGGGTCGGCGGCGGTGTGCTCTTCGGCGTGCTGCTGCACATCGCCTGGCTGGTCGGGCCGGGCTTCGGGGCCTGGATGCTGCCTGCCGCCGCGCTCGGCACGCTCGCCATCGGCGGGCTCTGGCTCGGCCTCGCCGGCGGCCCCTTCGCGGCCCGGCTGCGGAAGGAGGTGCCGCATGGCGCCTGAGACCATCCTCGAGGAGCAGCGCCAGACGCAGGACCTCGACAGCCGGAAGATCCTCCTCGTCGGCCTCGGCACGCTTGGGCTGGTCGGGGCCACGCTCGGCCTCGTCCTGCTCTTCGAACGCCTGTCCGGCCTCCAGGCGCCGAGCGGCACCCCGCCCACGGGTTTCGCCCCGCCGCGGCTGCAGAGCGACCCGGCCGGGGACCTGCGCGACTACCAGGCCGCCCAGCGCGCCCAGCTCGAAACCTACGCCTGGGCCGACCGCGAGCGCGGCCTGGTCCGCATCCCCATCGAGCGCGCCATGGCGATGATCGCCGCCCGCGGCCGGGAGGCCTATGCGCCGCTCGACCCGCCGCGCCAGCCGGACCCGCGCCGATGACCCGCCGCGGCCTGCTCGCCCTGCTCCCGGCCACGGCCCATGCCGGGGCGCCCTCCCTCGCGCCGCCGCCCGGCGCCGCCCTGCCGCCCGGCCTGCCCGTGCGGGACGGGCATCGCCATCTGACGCTGGGCGACGCGCTGGGCGGCCTGCCGGCGGTCTTCGCCTTCGCCGATTATGGCTGCACCACCCTCTGTGGCACCTCGATCGGCCTCGCGGCCGCCATGCTGCCGGGGATCGGCCTCGTGCCCGGGCGCGACTACCGCCTGGTCGTCCTCGGCATGGATCCTGCGGACGGACCGGCCGAGGCGGCGGCCATGCGGCATGCCTGGCTCGGCGAGACCGGGGCGCTCGCCGAGACCTCCCGCTTCCTGCTGGCCGACGCGCCGGCGATCGAGGCGGCGATGGCCGCGCTCGGCTACCACGCCGTTCGCCGCGGCGAGGGCTTCGACCATCCGCTGGCGCTCTTCGTCCTGCGCCCCGATGGCCGGCTCGGCGCCACCCTGCCGGCCCTGGGCGCGGAGCCGGAGGCGCTGCGCGCCGCGCTCCGCGACACCGGCAGCCCCGGCCTCCTCGCCCGCATGCAGCTCGCCTGCACCGCCGCCGCGGCGCAGGGCGGGCTGCTCCGCCCTGTCCTCGCCGCCTCCGGCCTCGGCATGATCGGCATCCTCGCCGGCGGCTTCGTGCTGCTGCGGCGGTGGGAGCGGCGGGCATGAGCAGCGTCTCGCTCTGGCCGCAGACCGCCTCGGAGCAGGCGGCGCGGATCGACCTGCTCTTCACCGGCCTGCTCGTCGTCTCTGGCGCCATCCTGCTGCTGGTGGCGACGCTGCTGCTGGTCTTCTCCATCCGCTACCGCCGCGGCTCCAAGGCGCAGCGCGGCGACCTGCCGGAATTCCTCCGCCGCGACGTGGAGTTGGGCTGGACGGCGGGGACACTCTTCCTCGCCCTCTTCCTCTTCTGGTGGGCGGGGGCGACGCAGCTGCGCGCCAGCGACGCGCCGCCCGATGCGCTTGAGATGCATGTTGTCGCCAAGCAATGGATGTGGAAGGCGCGCCACCCGAACGGCGCCCGCGAGATCAACGCGCTGCACGTCCCGCGCGGCGAGGCGGTGCGCCTAGTGATGACCTCGCAGGACGTCATCCACAGCTTCTTCGTCCCCGCCTTCCGCATCAAGCAGGACGTGGTGCCGGGCCGCTTCACCGAGATGTGGTTCCGTGCGACGAAGACTGGCGCCTACCATCTCTTCTGCGCTGAATTCTGCGGGACGAACCATGCGGTGATGGGCGGCACGGTCACGGTGATGGAGCCCGAGGATTACGCGCGCTGGGCCGCCGCTCAGCCGCGGGAGCAGGACCTGCCCGGCGAGGGCGCCGCGGTCTTCACCGCCCTCGGCTGCTCCGGCTGCCACGCGCCCTCCTCCACCGTCCATGCGCCGAGCCTCGCCGGCGTCTACGGCCGCATGGTGAACCTCGCCGATGGCCGCACCGTCCGCGCCGACGCCGCCTATCTGCGCGATTCCATCCTGCTGCCGAAGCGCGACATCGTCGCCGGCTTCGAGCCCATCATGCCCTCCTATGACGGGCTGGTGGACGAGGGCGACATGCAGGCCCTGCTGGCCTATCTCCAATCCTTGCGCGGGGAGGCGGCACGATGAGCGGCCTGACGGCGGAACGCGCCATCCCCGACACGCCGGCGCGCGAGGAGAGCTACCTGACGGCCGAGACCGGCCTCGCCTCCTGGCTGCTGACGACGGATCACAAGCGCATTGGCCTGCTTTACATGGCGGCCATCACCGTCTTCTTCTTCCTCGGCGGCGCCGCGGCCTTCCTGATCCGACTGGAGCTCTTCACGCCCGAAGGCGATTTGCTCTCGGCCGATGCCTACAACCGCGCCTTCACCTTCCATGGCGTGGTGATGGTGTGGTTCTTCCTCATCCCCTCCATCCCCAACATCCTCGGCAATTTCCTGCTGCCGCTGATGATCGGGGCGAAGGACCTCGCCTTCCCGCGGCTGAACCTCATCAGCTGGTACATCTTCATCACCGCCGGAGCGCTTGCGATCTACACGCTGATCTTGGGCGGCGTGGACACCGGCTGGACCTTCTACACGCCGCTGACGACGGCCTTCTCCAACGGCAATGTCCTGGCGGCGACGGCGGCGGTCTTCATCGCCGGCTTCTCCACCATCGCCACGGCGGTGAATTTCATCGCAACCGTCCACCTCCAGCGCGCGCCCGGCCTCAGCTGGTTCCGCCTGCCGCTCTTCGTCTGGGCCATCTATGCGACCAGCATCGTCATGGTGCTGGCGACGCCGGTGCTGGCGATGGTGCTGCTGCTGATCTCGGCCGAACGGCTCTTCGGCATCCCGATCTTCGACCCGCTGCGCGGCGGCGACCCGGTCCTGTTCCAGCACCTCTTCTGGTTCTACAGCCACCCGGCCGTCTACATCATGATCCTCCCCTCCTTCGGGGTGATCTCGGAGCTCGTCACCTGCTACGCGCGGCGGCGGGTCTTCGGCTACAACTTCATGGTCTATGCGATCCTCTGGATCGCGCTGGTCGGCTTCCTCGTCTGGGGCCACCACATGTTCGTCTCGGGCCAGTCGCTCTTCGCCACCATGGCCTTCTCATTCCTGTCCTTCGTCGTCGCGGTGCCCTCGGCGATCAAGGTCTTCAACTGGACGGCGACGCTCTACCGCGGCCAGATCGTCTTCGACGCGCCGATGATCTATGCGCTCGGCTTCATCGGCCTCTTCACCATCGGCGGGCTGACCGGCCTCTTCCTCGCCTCCGTCCCCGTCGACATCCATGTGACGGACACCTACTTCGTCGTCGCGCATTTCCACTACATCATGGTGGGCGGCGCGGTCTCGGCGCTGTATGGCGGGCTGAGCCACTGGTGGCCGAAGATCACCGGGCGGATGTATCCGGAAGCCTGGGCCCGCTTCGCCGCGGTGATGATGTTCTTCGGCTTCGGCTTCACCTTCTTCCCCATGTTCATCATGGGCTTCCTCGGCATGCCGCGGCGATACCATGTCTATCCGGCGGAGTTCCAGGTCTGGCACGTGCTGGCCTCGGGCGGCGCGCTGATCCTCGCCGTCGCCTATCTGCTGCCGATGGGTTACCTCGCCTGGTCGCTGGTCTGGGGCAAGCGCGCACCGTCCAACCCCTGGGGCGCGACGGGGCTCGAATGGCAGACCAGCTCGCCGCCGCCGACCGAGAATTTCCGCAAGCCGCCGGTGGTGACGCAGGGCCCCTACAACTACCACCCCGAACATGCCGGCCCGCCGGCGATGGAGCGCGAGCCGCACAGTCCGCAGGGCGGGCAGCCGCAATGAGCGGGGCCGCGCTCCACAAGCCCTGGCGCAGCCCCCGCCGCGAGCGCGAGGCGTCCGAGTTCGGCCTCTGGGTCTTCCTCGGCAGCGAGATCATGTTCTTCTCCTGCGCGCTCACCGGCTATGCGGTGTACCGCGTGCTCTGGCCCGAGGCCTTCGCCGCCGCCGGGCGCGAGGCGAACATCCTCTACGGCACCCTCAACACCGCGCTGCTGCTGACCAGCAGCCTCACCATGGCGGCGGCGGCGGAGGGCGCGCGGGCGGAGCTTCGCCGGCTCACCCTGGTCTGCCTCGGGCTGACGCTCGCCCTCGGCCTCGCCTTCCTCGTGGTGAAGGGGCTCGAATATGCCGAGGATATCGAGAAGCACCTCGTCCCCGGCCCCGGCTTCCGCCTCGCGGAGCCGCAGGCGCAGGTCTTCTTCGCCTTCTACTGGCTGCTGACGGGCGTGCACGCGCTGCACATGACGATCGGCCTCGGCATCGTCTCCACGCTGCTGGCCCAGGCCTGGCGCGGCTCCCGCCCGCTGAGGAGCCCGGCCTTCGAGGGCGCCGGCCTCTACTGGCACTTCGTCGACCTGGTCTGGATCATCCTCTACCCGCTGCTCTACCTGATGGGGCGGTCATGAGCGGCCTCGGCGAAGGGGTTCCGCAAAGCCCGGGCGCCATCTGGCGGCGGCTGCTGCCGGTCTGGGCCGGGCTGATGCTACTGCTCGCGCTGACGCTCGGCCTCGCCTATGTGCCGCTCGGCCGCCTCGCCATCCTCGCCGCGCTCGGCATCGCGGCGCTGAAGGCGGTGCTGGTGATGGCGGTCTTCATGCAGCTGGAGAAGCCGGACCCGCTGCTGCGCCTCGCCGCCGGCGCCGCGCTGGTCTTCGTCGCCTTCCTGCTGGTGCTCACCTTCTCCGACGTGCTGACCCGCTCCGCGCCGACCCAGCCGGGCACGGTCATGCCGCGCAGCCAGCCGGACAGCGCCGCGACCGGCAGGCGGGCCTTCTGATGGACGCGCTCGCCCCGCCCCGCCGCCCGCCCGCCATCGGCCGGCTACTGGCCACGCCCGAGGCCCATGCCTTGGTCGAGCGTCATGGCCGCCCGCTGGTGACCGAGGCTCTGCGCGCCGCTGCTGAGGCCTTCCGCACCGGCGACGAGACGCCGCCGCTCAATGCCGCCGCCGCCTGGCTCGACCGCCATGCGCGGGGCCCGCGCCGGGTGCTGAACCTCACCGGCACCGTGCTGCACACCAATCTCGGCCGCGCCCCGCTGCCGCCCGAGGCGCTGGCCGCCATGGCCGAGGCCGCCGCCGCCACCGACCTCGAATACGACCTCGCGGCCGGCGAACGCGGCGAGCGCGATGCCCATCTGGAAGCCCTGCTCCGCCACCTCACCGGCGCCGAAGCCGCGCTCGCCGTCAACAACAACGCCGCCGCCGTGCTGCTGCTGCTGCGTGCCCTCGCCCCGCGGCGCGAGGTGGTCGTCTCCCGCGGCGAGCTGGTGGAGATCGGCGGCGCCTTCCGCATCCCCGACATCATGCGCGAGGCCGGCTGCCGCCTGCGCGAGGTCGGCACCACCAACCGCACCCATCCGCGCGACTACGAGGAGGTGATCGGCCCCCGCACTGCGCTGCTAATGAAGGTCCACCGCAGCAACTACGCCATCGAGGGCTTCACCGCCGAGGTCGCCGAGGCCGAGCTCGCCCGCCTCGCCCATGCGCAGGGCCTGCCGATGGTGGTCGATCTCGGCAGCGGCAGCCTGCACGACCTCGGGCGCTGGGGCCTGCCGCAGGAGCCCACGGTGCGCGAGGCCATCGCGGCCGGCGCGGACCTCGTCACCTTCAGCGGCGACAAGCTGATGGGCGGCCCGCAGGCCGGGCTCGTGGTCGGCCGCGCCGATCTCGTGGCGAAGCTGCGCCGCCATCCGCTGAAGCGGGCGCTGCGCCTCGACAAGACCACCATCGCCGCGCTCACCGCCGTGCTCCGCCTGCAGGCCGATCCCGACCGGCTGGCCGAGCGCCTGCCCACCCTCCGCCTGCTGACGCGCCCCCAGGCGGACATCGCCGCCATGGCCGAGCGTCTCCGTCCCGCCCTCGCCGCCGCGCTCGCCGATTGCGCCGAGGTCACCGTCACGCCCTGCGAAAGCCAGATCGGCAGCGGCGCCCGCCCTACCGACCGCCTGCCGAGCGCCGCCCTCTGCCTCCGCCCCCGCCGCGGCTACAGCGCGGAGGGCCTCGCCGCGCGCCTCCGCCGCCTGCCCGTGCCGGTGATCGGCCGAGTCGCCCGCGGCGCCCTGTTGCTCGACCTGCGCTGCCTCGAGGATCCGGCGGCTCTCGAACGCCCCGTTGCCCCATGAGCGCGCTCGCCATCGGCGTCATGGGCCATGTCGACCACGGCAAGACCGCGCTGGTCCGGGCCTTGACCGGCACTGAGACCGACCGCCTGCCAGAGGAGCGGGCGCGCGGCATCTCCATCGCGCTCGGCTTCGCCCTGCTGCGGGCAGGGGATGCCGAGATCGACCTCATCGACATGCCCGGCCATGAGCGCTTCCTCCGCACCATGGTCGCGGGCGCAGCAGGTATCGGCGCCGCCCTCGTCGTCGTCTCCGCACTGGAGGGGCCGCGGGCGCAAACGCGGGAGCATCTGGAGATCGCCGGCCTGCTCGGCTTGCGCCATGCGGTGATTGCCGTCTCCTTCGCCGATCGCGCATCGCCGGAGGCGGCCGGGACGGCGACGGCAGCGCTGGCGGTGGAGGCCGGGCTGCTGCCGCCCCCGGTCGTCGCCACCTCCGCCGTCACCGGGGAGGGCATCGCCGCGCTGGCCGAGGCCCTGGCCCGCCTCGCCCGCACGGTGCCGCCGGCCGAGCCCGGCCTGCCGCAGCTTCCCGTCGACCGCGCCTTCGCCTTGCCCGGCATCGGCCCGGTGGTGACGGGCACCCTCCGCCGCGGCCGCCTCGCCGTGGGTGACGAGGTCGCGCTCCATCCCGGCGACCGGCGCGCCCGCATCCGGAGCCTGCAGATGCATGGCCGCCCCGTCTCCGCCGCCCCGCCCGGCCGCCGGGTCGCCGTGGCGCTGCGCGGGGTGGAACTGACCGGGCTGCATCGCGGCCTGCTGCTCGCCCCGCCCGGCGCCGTGCAGCCGGCGGAATGGCTGGATGCGTGCCTCACCCTGCTCCCCTCCGCCCCCGCCCCGCTGGCCGATGGCACGACCCTCCGCCTGCTCGCCGGCACGGCGGAGGCCTCCGCCCGGCTCCGCCTCCCGGACGGCGGGGCCCTGGCCCCCGGCGCCACCGCCCTCGTCCAGCTCCGCTGCGATCCGCCGCTGGCGGCGATGTCGGGCGACGGCTTCATCCTTCGCCTCGCCTCGCCGGCGCGCAGCATCGCCGGCGGCACCATCCTCGACCCCGGCGCCCGGCGCCGGCGCCGCGGCGACCGCCTGGCCCATCCCCGGCTCGAGGCCGCCGCCGCGGGGGACTGGCCCGCCGCCGCCGCCCCGCTGCTGCGCGAGCAGCCGGCCACCCCCGCCGCGCTCATGCTCCGCCTCGGCCAGCCTGCGGCGCGGCTGCGCGCCTGGGCCCTCGCCGCCGGGGCGCGGGAGCTGGCCGATGGCACCCTTGTCCACCCGGAAAGCTGGGCCACCCTGCGCGAGACCCTGCGCGCCAGCCTCGCCGCCTTCCACGCCGCGCATCCGATGGAGGCCGGCCTCCGCCCCGAGGCCCTGCCCCCTGCCATCACCGAGCCCGTGCTCGCCGCCCTGCTCGCCGAGGGTGCGGCGGAGCGGGTCCAGGGCCTGCTCCGCGCCCCCGGCTTCGACCCGGCCCGCGCCCTCCCCGGCGACGCGAAGGAGCTCGCGCTCGGCCTCGCCGCCCTGTTCCGCCGCGCCGGCCTCACCCCGCCCGACGCGGCGGAGGTCGCGGCCGGCGACCCGCGGCGCCAGGCCGCGCTCCGCTTCCTGCTCCAGCGCGGCGTGCTGGTGCGCGCGGTGGATGCCGTGCAGCGCCGCACCCTCCTCTTCCACCGCGAGGCGATCAAGGAGGCCAAGCGCCGCCTCGCCGCCGCGCCCGATGGCTTCACCGCGGGCGAGGCCGGGGCGCTGCTCGGCATCTCGCGCAAATACGGCATCCCGCTGCTCGAGCACCTGGATGCCGTGCACATCACCCGGCGGGTCGGCGACCGGCGCTTCCTGATCCGTGATTCGACGGAGGGGCAGCCGGCGCCCAGCTTGGCGGGGTGATGGAGGCGTCCTGGGCCTGGTGGCCCTCCCGGTCTTCAAAACCGGTGGCACGCCAACCGCGTGCGGCAGGTTCGATTCCTGTCCGCCTCCGCCGCCGTGACGCCCAGCCAGGACAAGCGACGCCCGAGCCACGCCTTCCCGACGAGCTCGTCCGGAAGGCCGCTCCAGGCGCCTTCGGGCCGGGCTTTGACCAGGCACCGCCGCGCCTCTAACACTGGAATGGTGCGGGTCGCGGCACCTGGACAGGGCTCGTGGCCCGTCCCAGCCGTTCCGGGAAACGCCGTGTCATGTCGGAGAAGGAAGCCATGCGCTTCAGCGTCCTAGGCGCCCTGGGAGTCCTGCTGCTGCTGCCGGTGCCGTCGCAGGCCCAGCGATCGCCCTGGGGAGGGCCGGACAGCCCGGGCGGACTGTTCGGCGGGGACCCCATGGAAGCGGATGCCGACCGCGACCAGCGGGTCACGCCGGACGAGTTCTGGGTATGGGTGCGGAAGCGCCTGGACAGCCGGGACCGGGACCGCGACGGCGCCCTGAGCCTGTCGGAATCCCGCGCGCCCCGGGATCGCGCCGACACCTTCCGCGCCACGGATGCGGACCGGGACGGGAAGGTGACGCCGGACGAGCTTCGGTCGGCATCGGAGGCCTGGTTCCGGTCGCAGGACCTGAACCGGGACGGCGCGCTGACGCGCCAGGAGATACCGCGGCGCCGGCCGAGCCAATCGGCAACCCCGTCGCGCTAGGACCCATTCCGGTCAGGTGGAGCCACCCGGTCGAAGCAAATGGCCTGCCCAACAAGAGGCGCAGGCGGATGCCGCTATCCAGTGCGGCAGCCCGCTGCCCCGGAGAGGATAGGATGATGATGCACCGGCTCGCCCTCCTGCTTGCCTGCGCGCTGCTCGCGCTCCCCGCCGCCGCGCAGGACTGGACGCCCGAGCGTCCGGTGCGGATCATCCAGCCCTTCCCGCCGGGCGGGGCCTCCGACCTCGTGGCCCGCCTCGTCGCCGACCGGGCGTCGCGCGACCTGCCGAACAAATGGGTGGTCGAGAACCGCTCCGGCGCGAACGGGAATATCGGCATGGAGGTCGTCGCGCGCGCCGCGCCCGACGGCTACACGCTCGGCAACTGCACGGTCGGCAACTGCGCCATCAACGCCTCGATCTATGCGCGCATGCCCTATGACATCGAGCGCGACCTCGTCCCCGTCTTCTGGTCGGCGAGCGTCATCAACCTGCTCGCCATCCACCCCTCGCTGCCGCCGCGCGACCTGCGGGGCTTCATGGAATGGGCGGCGGCGAACAAGGGGCGGGTCAACTACGGCTCCTCTGGCTTCGGCTCCTCCAACCACCTCGCGCCGGAGTTGCTGAACGGGCGCTACGGCCTCGGGCTCGTGCACATCCCCTTCCGCGGCGGCGCGCCGGCGCTGCAGGCGCTGATGGCCAACCAGGTCCAGCTGATGCTGGAGAATGTCCCGACGCTCGTCGCCGCCGCCCGGGCCGGCAGCATCCGGCCCATCGCCGTGACGGGGCGGGAGCGCGACCCGGCGCTGCCGGAGGTTCCGACCTTCGCCGAGGCCGGCGTCCCGGACGTCGTCGTCGAGCCCTGGTTCGGCTTCATGGCGCCGCGCGGCACGCCGCCGCATGTCGTGCGGCGCCTGAACGCCCTGATGAACGAGGCGCTGGCCGACCCGGAGGTCCGCCAGCGCCTTCTCGACCTCGGCGCCCGGCCCGAGGGCGGGCCGCCCGGCCGCTTCGCCGCGCATGTGCAGGCGGAGGTCGCGCGCTGGCGGTCCGTCGTGGAGACGGCGGGCATCGAGCGGCTGACGGACTGAGCGCGACGGCGGCCGGCGCCCGGTTCAGAAGGCCGCGTCCTCCATCTCGCGCAGCACCGCCCCGCCGGCCAGCACGGCCTGGAAATGCGGCCCCGCCTGCGGCAGCAGCCGCTGCATGAAGAAGCGTGCCGTGGTCAGCTTGGCGCGGTAGAAGCCGGTCGGGTCGTCGGCCTGCTTCGCCAGCGCCACCTCCGCCATCCGCGCCCAGACATAGGCGAGCGCCGTCAGGCCGAAGAGGCGGAGATAGTCCGAGGCCCCTGCCCCGGCCTCGAACGGGTCCGAGAGGCCGCGCCGCGCCAGCTCCGCCGTCGCCTGCTGCAGCCGGCCGAAGGCCTTGGAGAGCGGCAGGACGAACTCGCCCATCGCCGGGTCCTCCGACTTCGCCTCGATGAAGGCGAGGACGGGGTGGAAGAAGCGGCGGAGGTAGCGCCCGGCATGCGCGCCCATCTTCCGCCCGACCAGGTCGAGCGCCTGGATGCCGTTGGTGCCCTCGTAGATCTGCGCGATGCGGGCGTCACGGACGTACTGCTCCATCCCCCATTCGCGGATGTAGCCGTGGCCGCCCAGCACCTGCATCCCCGTCGCCGTCGTCTCCCAGCCGATATCGGTGAGGTAGGCCTTGATCACCGGCGTCATGAGCTGGACGAAGTCGTCGGCCGCCTGGCGCTCGGCCGGATCGGGATGGCGGGTGGCGACGTCCTGCTCCACCGCGGTCAGCATGGCGAGCGCGCGGCAGCCCTCGATCTGCGCCCGCATGGTCAGCAGCATCCGCCGGACATCCGGATGGACGAGGATGGGGTCGGCCGGCTTGTCGGGCGCGGCGGCGCCGCCGAGGGCGCGGCCTTGCAGCCGGTCCTTCGCATAGGCGACGGCGTTCTGGTAGCTGACCTCGGCGAGGCCGAGGCCCTGCACGCCGACCGAGAGCCGCGCCGCGTTCATCATGGTGAACATGGCGGACAAGCCCTTGTGCGGCCGCCCGACCAGCCAGCCCGTGGCGCCGTCGAAGGCCATGGCGCAGGTCGCCGAGGCCTTGATGCCCATCTTGTGCTCGATGGAGGTGCAGGTGACGGCGTTGCGCGGACCCGGCCGGCCATCCTCCCCGGGGAGGAATTTCGGCACGAGGAAGAGGCTGATGCCGCGCGTGCCCGCCGGCGCATCCGGCAGCTTGGCGAGGACCAGGTGGAGGATGTTCTCCGCCAGGTCGTGCTCGCCGGCCGAGATGAAGATCTTGTTGCCGGTGACGGCGTAGGAACCGTCCTCCTGCGGCACCGCCCGGGTGCGGATCAGGCCGAGATCGGTGCCGCATTGCGGCTCGGTCAGGCACATCGTCCCCGTCCACTCGCCGGAGACGAGCTTCGGCAGGTAGCGCGCCTTCAGCTCATCCGTGCCGTGCTTGCTCAGCGCGGAATAGGCGCCGTGCGACAGGCCGGGATACATGCCGAAGGAGAGGTTCGCGGAGCACATCATCTCCTCGAACAGCAGCGAGACGGATTTCGGCAGGCCCTGCCCGCCGTAGTCCGGGTCGCAGGCCAGCGCCGCCCAGCCGCCGTCGCGGAAGGCGGCATAGGCCTCGGGGAAGCCGCGGGGCGTGCGGACCACGCCGTTCTCTAGGGCGCAGCCCTCCTCGTCGCCCGGCCGATTGAGCGGGAAGAGCACCTCCTCGCAGAGCTTCGCCGCCTCCTCGAGGATCGGGTCGACGAGGTCGGGCGTCATCTCCTCGCAGCCCGGCAGGGCGCGGAGCCGGGCCGGGTCGGCCAGCTCGTTGAACAGGAAGCGCATGTCGCGCAGCGGCGCGTGATAGGCGGGCATGGTTCGGTATCCCTCAGTTGCGCAGCGGGCGCCCGGTCTCGAGCATGTGCTCGACGCGGGCGAGGGTGGCAGGCGTCCGGAGCAGGGCCATGAAGGATTGCCGCTCGAGCGTCAGCACCTCCTCCTCCGCCGTCTCCTCGGTCGGGTCGCGTCGGCCGCCGGTGAGCGCCTTGGCGAGCTCGCCGCAGACAACGATGTCATGCGGCGTGGCGCGGCCGAGCGCCGCCTGCTGCTCGACCGCCATGGCAAGCGCGGCGCGGCCGGAGGCGCCGGGCAGGCGCAGCGGCTTGGGCTCGGGCGGCTTGTAGCCCTCGACCAGGGCGAGCGCCCGCGCCTTCGCCTCGGCCAGCAACCGGTCGCGGTTCATGGTGATGCCGTCCGAGGGGCGGAGCAGCATCATCTCCCGCGCCTCAAAAGCCGACTTCGCCACCTGCGCGGTCGAGATCATCTCGAAGGCCTTGGCGACGGGCGGCATCGGGCCGCGCGGCAGCTTCGGCGCCTCGCTCCAGCGGCGCAGCATGGCGGTGCAGCCGCCCCAGGCCGGCACCAGCCCGACGCCGGCCTCGACCAGGCCCATATAGGTCTCGGCATGGGCCTCGATGGCGTCGCAATGCAGCAGCACCTCGCAGCCGCCGCCGAGCGCCATGCCGGAGGGCGCGCCGACCACGGGGAAGGGCGCCTGGCGCAGCGCCCGCATGGCCTTCTGGCCCTGCTCGACCATGCCCTCGATCTCGCCCCAGGCGGCGATGTTCGCGGCGAAGAGGGCAAGGCCGATATTGGCGCCGACCGAGAAATTCTCGCCCTCGTTGTGGATCACCAGGGCGCGGAAGGCGCCCTTCGTCCCCATGGCGACGGCCTTGCCGATCATCCCCAGCACGTCGGGGTCGAGCGCGTTCATCTTGGTGTGGAATTCGAGGCAGGCGACGCCGTCCCCGAGATCCCAGAGCGAGGCGCCGCCATTGCGCGCGAGCGGCTGGGAGCGCCGCTTCACATCGGCCAGCAGCAGCACGCCCTCCGGCCGCTCGATATCGTGGTAGGCGCCGTCGAGCCCGAAGGCCTGCAGCCGCCCCGCCTCGGTGCGGTAGAAGCTGCCCTCGCCGAGCCGCTCCAGCAGCGGCGGCACCGGCCGCCCCGCCTCGCGCAGCACCGCGGCGAGCCAGGACGGGCCGAGCCGGTCGGCCAGCTCGAACGGGCCCCAGCGCCAGTTGTAGCCGAGGCGCATCGCGGCATCGACGCTCTCGATGGTGTCCGCCACCTCCGGCACCAGGCCGATCGCATAGGCCAGCGTGTCGAGCAGCACCGCGCGCGCATAGCGCCCGCCGCGGTCGGGGTGCTCGACCAGCCGGCGGAGATCCTTGCGCCCCACCTCCAGGCTCTCGAGCGCCGGCTTCTCGCTCGCCCGGTCCTCGCCGGTCCAGAGGTCGATGGCGCGCTTCAGGCTGTTGCCCTCAGCATCCTTGGCGCGGGTGTAGAAGCCGCCCTTGCCGCCCTTGCGGCCGGTGCGCCCCTCGGCGATCAGCCGGGTGACCAGCGCATGCTCGCGCAGCCCGAGCACATAGGCATCCTCGGCCGGCAGGCTCGCCTTCATGCTGGCGGCGACATGCGGCATGAGGTCGAGCCCGACCAGGTCGAGCAGACCGAAGACGCCCGTCTTCGGGATGCCGAGCGGCGGGCCCATCACCGCATCCGCCTCCTCGACGGAGAGGCGCAGGTCGACCGCATGGTTCATCGCGCTCTGCATCCACAGACCGCCGATGCGGTTGGCGATGAAGCCCGGCCTGTCCTTGCAGGGAATGACGGTCTTGCCCAGCGCGCGGTCCGCAAAAGCGGTGATGGCGGCCACGGCGTCAGGCCGCGTCTCCGGCCCCTGCACCACCTCCAGCAGCCGCATGTAGCGCGGCGGGTTGAAGAAATGGGTGATGAGGAAGTCACGCGCGAAGCCCGCCCCCTCGGTCAGCGCCGCAAGCGGGATGGTGGAGGTGTTGGAGGAGAGGATCGAGCCCGGCTTCCGCACCGCATCGAGCCTGGCATAGAGCTCGCGCTTGGCATCCAGCCGCTCGACGATCGCCTCGACGATCCAGTCGCAATCGGCCAGCAGCGTGGCCTGGCTGCCGAGGTCGCCCGGCGTGACCAGCCGCGCCGCACCCTTGTGCATGAAGGGCGCCGGCTCCGCCTTCAGCATCGCCTGCACCGCCCGCGCCGCGCCGCCCGGCACGATGTCGAGCAGCACCACCGGCACGCCGGCATTGGCGCAATGCGCGGCGATGCCGGCGCCCATCACACCGGCGCCGATCACGCCGACCTTGCGGATCGGCCCGGCGCCCGGCGCTGGCTTGCCGGCCGGCGCCGTGATGGCCCGCGCCTCCGTCTCGATCATCGGCGCGCCCGTCGTCGTCCCCATCACACCGCCTCCAGCACCGTGGCGATGCCCTGGCCGCCGCCGATGCACTGGCTCGCCAGCGCATAGCGCCCGCCCTCGCGCCGCAGCAGCTGCGCCGCCTTGCCGACGATGCGCGCACCCGTCGCGCCGAGCGGATGGCCAAGCGCGATCGCCCCGCCGTCGAGATTGACCTTCGCCTCGTCGAGGCCGAGCTCGCGCATGCAGGCGAGCGCCTGGCTGGCGAAGGCCTCGTTCAGCTCGACCACGTCGAGCTCGCGCGCGGCGATGCCGGCTCGCGCCAGCGCCTTCTGCGAAGCGCCGACCGGCCCCATGCCCATCACCTCCGGCGCGCAGCCGGCGACGGCCACGGCGCGGATCTTCGCCAGCGGCTCCAGCCCGTGGCGCTTCGCATACTCCGCCGTGCAGACCAGCAGCGCCGCGGCGCCATCCGTGAGCGGGGAGGAGGTACCGGCCGTGACCGTGCCGTCCTGGCGGAAGGCCGGCTTCAGCGCGGCCAGCCCCTCGGGCGAGGCATCGGCGCGGATGCAGCCATCCTCGGCAACCGTCGTGCTGCCGACCGTGACCGGCGCGATCTCCTCGCACAGCCTGCCCTCGGCCTGGGCGGCGGCCGCGCGCCTGTGGCTCTCGACGGCGAAGGCCTCCTGGTCGGCCCGCGTCACCTGGTGGCGGCGCGCGACATTCTCCGCCGTCTCACCCATCGACATGTAGGCCTGCGGGTAGCGCTCGGCGAGGCCCGGATGCGGCATGGGGTTGAAGCCCATCATCGGCACGCGGCTCATGCTCTCGACGCCGGCGCAGAGGAAGGCCTCGCCCGCGCCGAGCTTGATGGCGCCGGCGGCTTGGTGCACCGACTGCATGGAGGAGCCGCAGAAGCGGTTCACCGTCGCGCCGGCGACGCCCTCTGGCAGGCCGGCGAGGAAGCCAACCAACCGCGCGACGTTCAGCCCCTGCTCGCCCTCGGGGAAGGCGCAGCCGAGGACGAGATCCTCGATCGTCTCCGGGTCCACACCTGTCTGCTCGACGAGGGCGCGGACCACCTGCGCCGCCATCTCGTCCGGGCGCAGCTTCTGCAGCGCGCCCTTGTGGGCGAAGTGGAAGGGCGAGCGGCGATAGGCCGCGATCACGATATCGGTCATCCCGTGGTTCCGTCCCTGAGGTTCCGGCCGGTGGCGGCCCGGTGTTGCACCAGCGCCGCCTCGGCCTGGCTTTCGATGTCGCGCAGCTCCGCCGTCGCCTGCTCGAGGTCGCGGCGCTGCCGCTCGAGGGCTGCGAGGCGCGCCCGTACCTTGCCGAGCAGCAGCCGCACCTGCTCGCGCTGCATCGGGTCGGCGTCGTAGAGGTCGAGGTACTCGCGGATGTCGCGCAGCGAGAAGCCGAGGCGCTTGCCGCGCAGGATCAGCAGCAGCCGCGCGCGGTCGCGCCGGGTGAAGACGCGCACGGTGCCGGCGCGGCGCGGCTGGATCAGCCCCTTCTGCTCGTAGAAGCGGATGGTCCGCGGCGTGACCTCCAACGCCTCGGCCAGCTCGTTCACCGTCAGCAGCGCCTCGTCGTCCATTCAGCCCTCACCGGTCTTCTGGAGCAGCTCCGCGCGCAGCTCCTTCCGCGAGAGCTTCCCTACCACGGTCCGCGGCAACTCCTCGCGCAGCTCGATATGCCGCGGCATCTCGACCGGCGAGAGGCGGTCCTTCAGGAAGTCGCGCAGCGCCTCCGCGGTCAGCCCGCTGCCCGGCCGGGGCTGGACGAAGGCGGCCGGGCTCTCGCCGCGATAGGCATCCGGCATGCCGACCACCGTGGCGGCGGCGACATCCGGGTGGTGGTAGATCGCCTCCTCGATGGCGCGGGGATAGACGTTGAAGCCGGAGACGAGGATCAGGTCCTTGATCCGGTCGACGAGGGTGACGTAGCCCTCCCCGTCCATGATCCCGACATCGCCGGTGCGGAGGAAGCCGTCCGCCCCGAGCACCGCCGCCGTATCCTCCGGCCGCCGCCAGTAGCCGGCCATGACGTTCGGCCCGCGCAGGCAGAGCTCGCCGCGCTCGCCGGGCGGCAGCGCGCGGCCGGGCTCGTCGAGGGCGCGGATCTCCGCCTCCACGCCCGGCAGGGGCAGGCCGATGGTGCCCGCGCGGTTCTCGCCCACGAGCGGGTTGCAGAAGCAGACCGGCGCCGCCTCGGTCAGCCCATAGCCCTCGACCAGGGTGCAGCCGGCCAGCCGCTCGAACTCCGCCTTGACCTGCGCCGGCAGCGGCGCGCCGCCGGAGATGCAGGCCTTCACCGAGCCCAGCTCCTCCGCCGTCCCGCCCTGGTCGAGCACCGCCTTGAACAGCGTCGGCACGCCGGGGAAGACGGTGGGGCGCGTGCGGCGCAGCGTCCGGCGCAGCAGCGTCCACTCGAAGCGCGGCAGCATCACGATCTCGAAGCCGCCGGCGATGGCGGCGTTCATCGCCACCGTCATGGCGAAGACATGGAAGAAAGGGATGACGGCGAGCGTCCGCTCCTCGCCCTCGCGGCAGGTGGTGAACCAGGCATTCACCTGCCGCAGGTTGGCGGTGAGGTTGCGGTGGGTGAGCATGGCGCCCTTCGGCAGGCCCGTCGTCCCGCCGGTGTACTGCAGCACGGCGAGGTCCTCGGGCCGCAGCTCCGGCGCGCGCGCGATCGGCGGCGAGGCCAGCAGGTCCTCATAGGGCGTGATGCGCACGTCGTCGGCCGGGGCGGCGGCGCCGCGCCGCGCCTTCAGCAGGCGGAAGGCGACGCCCTTGGCCCAGGGCAGCGCATCGGCGAAGCGGGCGACGACCAGGCGCTCCACCGGCACGTCCGGCCGCTCCAGCAGCGCCATGGCGCGCGGCAGCAGCGGGTCGAGGTCGAGGGTGACGAGCAGGCGGCAATCGGCGTCGACGGCCTGCGCCGCCATCTCCTCCTCGACATGCAGCGGGCTGAAGCTGGTGACGGTGGCGCCCGCCTTCAGCGCCGCGAAATAGGCGACGACGAAGAAGGGCGAGTTGGGCAGGTGCAGCCCGACCCGCCGCCCCGGCCCGGCGCCGAGGCGCCTGAGCCCCTCCGCCGCCCGGTCGACCATGGCGCCGAGCTCGGCATAGCTCCAGCGCCGGCCGAGGAACTCGAGCGCCGGGCGGTTGCCGAAGCGGCGCACGGCATGCTCCAGGACCGCCGGCAGGGTCTCCGGCGGGATCTCCCGGTCCCAGGCGATGCCCGCGGGGTAGGCCGCCGTCCAGGGATGGGTGGCCATGCTCACGCCTCGCGCTCCGTCAGAAGGTGAACCGGGCCTGCACGGCGACGATGTCGACCGAGGCGCCATAGGTCGCCCGCAGGTTGCCGCGCAGGAAGTTGGTGTCGGCCGGGCCGCGGTCGCGCAGGTCCACCGTCGTGTCGCCGACGAAGATATGCGTGTAGGCGGCGGTCAGCGCGAGGTTCGGCAGCGCCTGCCAGGTCGCGCCGGCCGAGAGCCAGTAGCGGTCGGTATCGGGGATGCGCGGCGTGCGCGTGCTGTTCGGCACCGGCGACTGGTCCCAGGCGACGCCGGTGCGCAGCGTCACCGTCTCCGTCGCCCGGTATTCGGCGCCGGCGGAGAGGAAGACGCTGTCGCGCCACCGCTCCTCGGTGACCGACGGCGCGCGGCCATTGGCGAACCCGATGGTGAGGTCGCGGAAGCGCGACCAGTTCGTCCACTCCGCGCCGGCCATCACCGTCCAGCGGGAATCGATGCGCTGCGTCACGCCGAGGTTCAGCACCTCCGGCGTCGTCAGCTTGGCGCTGGCGCGGGTGTTCTGGAAGTTCGGCGAGCGCGCCAGCGGGCCCGGCACGCCCTGGAAGCTGGCATCCCCCTCGAGCCGCTGGAAGACGGCCGAGCGGAAGGACAGGCCGAGCCGCGTGCCGGCCACCGGCTCCCACTGCGCGCCGATCTGCCAGCCGACATCCGTCGAGTCGCCCGAGATGCTGGCCCGGCCGTCGAAGCCGCCCGGGCGGAAGCCGGCGGCGAAGAGCGCTGGGTTGAGCGCGCCGACCGCGCCGAAGTCGACCGCGTTGGACAGCCGCGCCGTCGCATACTGGATCTGCAGGCCGACGCCGATGCTGAGGTTGGGCAGCGGCCGCCAGGCCAGCGTCGGGGCGATGTTGATCGTGCGCAGCGAGGAGGTCAGCGCGTGGTAGCGGCCGATATAGTCCTCCGGATACTTGGTCACGAGGCCCCAGGGCGAGGTGACGGCGACGCCGAGCCGCCACTGGTCGCTGAGCGCCGTGCTGGCGTAGAAGGCGGGCACGAAGGCATCCACCCCCGCATCCCCGCCGAGCGAGCCGCCGATCACGCTGCCGCCCAGCACCGCGGCCCGGCTGGCCGTGCCGGAGCGCGCCTCGGCGCTCGGGAAGATGCCGCTGCCGACGGCGACGACCTGCGTGCCGTCGAGCCAGCCGAGCGCGGCCGGGTTGAAATGCATCATCGAGGGGTCGTCGCCGCGCGCCGCGGCGCCGGCCAGCGAGTTGCCCTGCGCCACGGCGCTCTGCTCACGCACCTCGTAGCCGGCGGCCTGCGCCGCCTGCGCCCCGAGCAGCGCGGCCAGTGCCGCACCGCCCGCCATCCCCATCCGGTATCGGGTCGTAGTCACCGTTCCCGTTTCCTCCAGAATTGCCGGATTTTTCCGGTCGCCCCAATCATGCCGCGCGCTTGACGTAAGCGTCAACCAGCTTCTCTTAACGTCACCAGTCCGGAATTATCGGGCGGCCGCGGTCGCCCATGCCGCGGGCAGGCGGGTCGCTCGGGTGATTCCACTGCGCGGGGGTTTGCTCTAGCGTCTGCCGATGCCGCGAGACCTCGCCGAGACGCCCGCCGCCGAGGGCCGCGAACTGCTGCTGGTCGGCGGCGGCCATGCCCATCTCGGCCTGCTGCGCTCGCTCGCCATGCGGCCCATCCCCGGGCTCCGCGTCACCCTGGTCGCCGACGAGCCGGCGCCGGTCTATTCGGGCATGGTGCCGGGCCTGGTCGCCGGGCTCTACGCGCCGGAGGAATGCGTCGTCGAGTTGCCGCGCCTCGCGCTCGCCGCCGGTGCCCGGCTGATCCTGGACCGCGCCACCGGCCTGCGGCCCGCCGCCCGCCGCCTGCTCTGCGACCGGCACCCGCCGCTCCGCTACGACTGGCTCTCGGTCGACATCGGCTCCGTCGCCCGGCCGCTGCCGCCGGGCGAGGGGCCGCTGCTGCCCGTCCGCCCCATCGCCAGCCTCGAGGCGCGCGTCGCGGCGGCCCTGCCGGCCGCCCGCGCCGCCGTGGTCGGCGGCGGCGCGGCGGGGGTGGAGCTCGCCTTCTCGCTCCGCCGCCGGCTCGGCCCGGAGGCGGAGGTCACCCTCCTCCCCGGCCAGCAGCTCCTGCCCCAATCGGGGCCGCTGGCCCGCTGGGTCGTCCGCCGCGCCCTGGCGAAGCGCCGCATTGCCCTCCTCCCCGGCGCCCCGGTGGCGGGGGCGGCGCCGGATGCGCTGCTGCTCGCCGATGGCCGCCGCATCCCTTGCGACCTCGCCCTCTGGACCACGGGGGCCGCCGCCCCGGCCTGGCTGCGCGAGACCGGCCTGGCGCTCGACCCGCAGGGCTTCATCGCCGTGGACGAGACGCTCCGCTCCCTCTCCCACCGCGAGGTCTTCGCCGCCGGCGACATCGCCGCGCTGCAAGCCGATCCGCGGCAGAAGGCCGGGGTCTATGCCGTCCGCCAGGGCCCCGCCCTGGCCGATGCCATGCGCCGGCTGATGGCGGGCCAGGCGCCGCGCCCATACCGCCCGCAGCGCCACGCCCTCGCCCTGATCGGCACGGCGGATGGCGAGGCGATCGCGCTGCGCGGCCGCCTCGCCCTTGCGGGGCGCTGGGCCTGGCGCTGGAAGCAGCGCATCGACCGCGACTGGGTCGCCCGCTTCGCCGCCCTCCCCGCCATGCCGCCCGCGCCGCAGCCCGCGCCGATGCGCTGCGCCGGCTGCGGCGGCAAGCTGGCCGCGCCGGTGCTCGCCGCCGCCCTCGGCCGCCTCGGCCTCACGGCGGGGCCGGAGCCGCTGGACGATGCCGCCCTGCTCCACCCGCCGCCCGGCGCGCTGCTGGTGCAGAGCGTCGACCAGTTCCGCGCCTTCCTCACCGACCTGCATCTCTTCGGCCGCATCGCCGCCAACCATGCGCTGGGCGACATCCATGCGATGGGCGCACGGCCGCTCTCGGCGCTGGCCCTGGTCACCCTGCCCCATGCCCCCGCCGCCTGGCTGGAAGAGGACCTCCACGCCATGCTCCGCGGCGCGCAGGAGGTGCTGGAGGAGGCGGGCGCCCGCCTCCTCGGCGGCCATAGCGGCGAGGGGGCGGAGGTGGCGCTCGGCTTCGCCGTCACCGGCGCGGCCGAGGCAGCGCGGCTGCTGCGCAAGGGCGGCCTCCGCCCCGGCGACCGGCTGGTGCTGACCAAGCCGCTCGGCACGGGGGTGATCCTCGCCGCCGCCATGCGGGGCGAGGCGCGGGCGGCGTGGCTGGAGGGCGCGGTCGCCGCCATGCAGCAGCCCGGCGGGCCGGTCGCCGCGGCGCTCGCCGCCCATGGCGCCACGGCCTGCACGGATGTGACGGGCTTCGGCCTGCTCGGCCACTTGGCGGAAATGCTGCGCGCCAGCCGCTGCGCCGCCCGGCTGGACGCGGCGGCGATCCCCCTCCTCCCCGGCGTGCGGGAGGCGCTGGAGAGGGGCATCCGCAGCACGCTGCATGCGGGCAACGAGGCGGCCGTCGCGGGCCTCGTCGAGAGCCCGCCGGCCGCCCTGCTCGATCCTCAGACCGCCGGCGGCTTCCTCGCCGGCCTGCCCGAGGCCGCCGTCGCGCCCTGCCTGGCGGAGCTTCGCAGGCTGGGCGCCGCCGCCGCGCTCATCGGCGAGGTGGCGCCCGGCCCGCCGTCCATCCGCCTGGGCTGAGCCTTACCGGCCGGAGCCGGTGCGGGCCTGGTCGCCGCCCGCCTCGGCGCCGGAGCCCATGCGGGTGGCCAGCGCGCCGACCGCCGTGGCGGCCTCGCCGAGGCGGGTCGCCACCTGCTGCTGGTCGGGGCGCTCGCCCTGCAGGGCCTGCTGCACCTGCTCGAGCTTCTGCTGCGCGTCGCGCCAGGCCTGCTGCCCCTGGACCTGCTGCGGCACCTCGCGCACCGTCTTCAGCCCGGCATCCACCGTGCTGCGCGCCTGCAGGAAGTTCGGCTGCGCGCCGCCCGACACCTCGCCCTGGGACTGATGCAGCGCCTGCTCCACCGTCCGCAGCCGCCCGACCACCGGCGCTTCCGTGCTGCCGGGCTGCTGGCTCGGCGCCAGGCTCGGCGGCGTCTGGGTGGTCTGGCCCTGGCCGCCCTGGGATTGGGCCTGGGCGGTGGCCATCAGGCCGAGGCCCAGGATCGCGGCCCCCGCCAGGCGCAGGGCCGCGGCCGGCTTCGGCCCGTGGTGAGGCATTCTGTGCATCGCTCGTTCCCTCTGGCGGCGCCGGTTCACGGTACCGCATGTGACCGGAGGGCAGCGCCGGAGCAGCATGTCCGGTTCCATCGGGGCCGCGCCTCGCCGGTCCGTCAGGCCTCTCCCAGGAGGTGCAGCACCAGCTCCCGCCGGTGCGGCCGCGTGCGGTGCTCGTAGAGGAAGATGCCCTGCCAGGTGCCGAGCACCGGCGCCCCCGCGGCAACGGGGATGGAGAGCTGGGTCTGCGTCAGCGCCGCGCGGATATGCGCCGGCATGTCGTCCGGCCCTTCCTCCTCGTGCCGGTAGCGCCCGTCGCCGCCATCCGGCACCAGCCGGGCGAGGAAGGCCTCCAGATCCTCCCGTACTTCCGGCGACGCGTTCTCCTGGACGATCAGCGAGGCCGAGGTGTGCCGGCACCAGACCGTCAGCAGCCCGGTGCCGAGGCCCTGCCCCGCCACCCAGCGCCGCACCGGCCCGGTGACCTCGGCGAGGCCCCGCCCCCGCGTCGCAACCTCCATGGTGTGGATGCGCTGTTCCATGCCCCTCTCCCGCCCCAAATCGCTGTAGGATGGCCCCATGCCCGATGTCGGCGTCCTCCAGGACCAGCAGCTTGCCCCAGGCCCGCCCCGGCGGAAGCGCTGGGTCTCGCCCCTGCTGCGGCGGATCCTGCTGCTGAACGTGCTGCCGCCGGCGCTGCTGGCCGCCGCCCTGCTCTATCTCGACCAGTACCAGAACGGCCTGCTCGCCGCCGAGGTGGAGGCGCTGCGCACCCAGGCCCGCATCTATGCCGGCGCCATCGCCGAGGCCGGCACCCGCGTGCAGGACGACCGCGCGGTGCTGGTGCCGGACGCCGTCCGCCCGCTGCTCCGCCGCCTGGTGGAGCCATCGCCCAACACCCAGGCGCGGCTCTTCGACAATACCGGCCTCGTCGTCGCCGACAGCCTGGTGCGCGAGGGCTCCGGCGGCGCGGTGGTGACGGAGCCGCTGCCGCCGCCCGAGCCGCGCGGCGCCTTCTCCACCACCATCGCCGGCCTCTACGACAAGCTGCTGCGCCTGGTGCCGCGCGACGGCCAGTCCGACGTCGCGGTCGACATCGCGCCCGATGCCCCCTCCTTCGACTGGCAGCCCAATCTCGGCCCCGACCGGCGGGAGGAGCTGCGCCTCGCCCTCGAGGGCGGCGTCACCCCCTATATCCGCCGCACCGCCGATGGCCGCCTGCTGGTCTCGGTGGCGGAGCCGGCGCGGCGCGGCAACCAGTCCGTCGGCATCGTCCTGCTGACGCGGGAGGCGCGCGAGGTCGACCAGCGCCTGTTCGAGATCAGGGCGAGCGTGCTCGGCATCTTCGTCATCGCGCTGATCCTGACGGTGCTGCTCTCGCTCTACCTGGCGCAGACCCTGGCCAGCCCGATCATGCAGCTCGCCGGCGCCGCGGCCGCCATGCGCCAGGGCGAGGGCCGCGGCGGCAGCGTGCCCCCCGCCGTGCTGGCCCGCGAGGACGAGATCGGCATCCTGGCGCGCGACCTGCAATCCGCCGCCCGCGCCCTCTGGGCCCGCATCGACACCAACGAGCGCTTCGCCGCCGACGTGGCGCACGAGCTGCGCAACCCGCTGACCAGCGTGCGCTCCGCCATCGAGACGCTGCGGCGCATCGAGAACCCGGACCAGCAGCGCCGCCTGCTCGCCATCATCGCCGAGGATGCGGTGCGGATGGACCGGCTGATCGCCGACATCTCCGACAGCTCCCGCGTCGATGCGGAGCTGTCGCGCACCGTCGCCGTCCCGGTCGACATCGCCCCCATCCTCTCGACCCTGGCCGAGCTGCACAACGCCACGCGCGACGAGGACGACCCGGAGGTGGTGCTGGAGGCCCCCGCCGGCCCGCTGGTGGTGCGCGGCGTCGAGGGAAGGCTGGTGCAGGTGATGCGTAACCTGCTCGGCAACGCCCTCTCTTTCAGCCCGACGGAGGGCCGCGTCTGGGTCCGCGCCCGCCCGACCGGCGCCATGGTCGAGGTGGTGGTCGAGGACGAGGGGCCCGGCATCCCCGAGGCCAAGCTCGAGGGCATCTTCGAGCGCTTCTACTCCGAGCGCCCGAGCGGCGAGCATTTCGGCAAGCATTCCGGCCTCGGCCTCTCGATCAGCCGTCAGATCGTCGAAGGTCTGCGCGGCCGCATCGCCGCCGAGAACCGCCGCGACGCCGAGGGCCGCGTCACCGGCGCCCGCTTCATCATCCAGCTTCCCGTGGCTTGAGCCGGCCCGGGCGCCGCCCCATCTGCCAGCCGATGCTTTCCACCCGGCCCGCGGATGCGTTAGCCTCCGCGCCATGATCCACGCCACGACAGGAGCGACAGGCATGCCAGCCGCAGCCGCCAAGACCACCAGGTCCCGCCCCGCGGCCCCGCGCAAGCCGGCCGCCGAGGCGGCGGCGGAGCGGCTGTCCCGGGCCAAGCACGAACGCGCGAGCGAGATGCTGCGGGAGCTCCGCCGCAGTGCCGAGGCCCTCTCCGCCAATGCCGACCGCCTGCTCAGCCGCCTCACCCCCTGACCGGTGCCCGACAAGACGATCGACGAGCTGCTGGAAGCGATCGAGACCGTGCAGATCCTGAAGGACACGCTCGGCAAGCATGAACAGCTGATCACCCGCATCGCCGACCGCCTGGACGCCATCGAGGAACGGCTCCGCCGCCTCGAATCGCCTGAGCCCGAGCCCCGCCCATGAGCGGCGAGCCCCACGGCCCCTGGCCCGCCGGGGTCAAGGAGATCGGCGTCGGCGACCTCCGCCGCCTCGGCATCGACGGCGACAACCGGCTCTACTGGGACGGCAAGCGGGTCGAGGTGCGGCGCACCCTGGTGCTCACCTGGCCGCAGCGGCTGCTGGCCGTGCTCGCCGCGCTCGCCTCCCTGGCGACCGTCGCCACCGGGCTGAACAACCTCTCGATCTTCCTCTGCGCCCGCGGCGTCCACTGGCTCGGCTGCCCGCTGCCGCCGCATTCCTGAAGCTTCCCCTGTCCCGCCACGGCCCGCCCGGCCTATCCTGTGCGCCATGGGGCATGTCATCATCACCGAATACATGGCCGAGACGGCGGTCGCGCAGCTGAGCGCGGCGCACCCGACGCTCTACGACCCCGATCTCGGCACCGCCCCGGACCGGCTCCGCGGCCTGCTCGCCGAGGCGCGGGCGCTGATCGTCCGCAACCGGACCCGGGTCGATGCCGCGTTGCTGGACGCCGCACCCCGGCTCCGCGTCCTCGGCCGCCTCGGCGTCGGCCTCTACAACATCGACCTCGAGGCCTGCCGCCGCCGCGGGCTGGAGGTGATCCCGGCCGCGGGGGCGAATGCGGATTCCGTCGCCGAATACGCCATCCTCTCGGTGGGCATGCTGATCCGCGGCGCCTTCCAGTCCACCGCCGCCATCGCCGCCGGGGAATGGCCGCGCGAGCGCCTCAGCACCGGGCGGGAGATGGCGGGTAAGACCCTCGGCATCCTCGGCTTCGGCGATATCGGCCGCCGCGTCGCGCGCCTGGCGCGGGCCTTCGGCATGCGGGTGATCGCGCATGACCCGGTGCTGCCGATCGACCATTCCGGCTGGGCGGAGACGGGCACCGAGGCCGTCCCCCTCGCCACCCTCGTCGCCGAGGCGGATGCGGTGACGCTCCATGTCCCGCTGGAGCCGGCGACGCGCGGCCTGGTCTCCGCCGAATTCCTGGCGGCGATGAAGCCGGGCGCCGTGCTGGTCAACGCCTCGCGCGGCGGGGTGGTGGACGAGGCGGCGCTGGCCGCGGCGCTGCGCGCCGGCCATCTCGGCGGCGCCGTGCTCGACGTCTTCGAGCAGGAGCCGCTGGCCCCCGGCAATCCCCTTGCCAGCGCGCCGAGCCTCATCCTCACGCCCCACATCGCGGGGGCGACGCAGGAGAGCAACCTCCGCGTCTCCTCCCTCATCGCCGCCCGGGTGCTGGTCGCCCTGGCGATGGACTGAGGCGCGTGCTGCCCGAAGCTTCCTCGCCCCCCGGGCCCGTCCCCCGCCCGCCGGAGCCGCACCGCATCTGCGGCGCCGCGCCGGTGCGCGCCCTCTTCATCCGCCGCCCCGAGGCCGTGCTGCGCCTCTTCTACACCGAGGCGATGCGGCGCCTGGCCGGGCCGCTCTGCGCCCATCTCGCCCGCACCCGGCGCCCCTACCGCGAGGTCCTGCCGGAGGAGCTGGCGCGCATCGCCGGCACGCCGCACCATGGCGGCATCTGTGCCATCGCCCAGGTGCGCTATGCCGAGCGCCTGCAGGGCCCCGTGCTCCCCGCCGACCTGCCCCGCGCGCCGCTGCTGCCGGTGCTGGACGGCATCGGCAACCCGCACAACCTGGGCGCCATCGCCCGCTCCGCCGCCTTCTTCGGCTGCCGCGCCCTGCTGCTGTCGGAGGATGGGCGGCAGGCCGACCTGTCGGATGCCGCCTTCCGCACCGCCGAGGGCGGGCTCGAGCTGCTGCGGGTGCTGCGCGCCCGCGACCTGCCGGCGCTGCTGCGGGCCATGCAGCGGGACTTCCTCGTCGTCGCCGCCACCGCCTCGGGCGGCCTCGCGCCGGAGGCGCTGCCGCGCGACCGGCCCGTCGCCCTCGTCCTCGGCAATGAGGAGCAGGGCCCGTCGCAGCCCGTGCTGGAGGCCTGCCCGGCCCGGGTGACGCTCGCCGCCGCCGGGCCGGTCGAGAGCCTCAACGTCTCCGCCGCCGCCGCCGTGCTGTTCCACAGCCTCGGCGGCCCGGCCGCGCAGCGCCCCGGACCCCGCCGCTGAGCATGCCGGCGACGCTTGCCGCCACGGCGGACGGCCCGGCCGCCCGCCTCGCCTTCGCCGGCAGCCTCGATGCCGGCGCCACCGCCCGGCTCTGGCCGGAGGCGATGCGGCGGATGCGCGGCGTGCATGCCCTCACCCTCGACCTCGGCGGCCTCACCGCGCTGGATACCGCCGGCGCCGTGCTGCTGCTGCGCCTCGAGCGCCTGGCGCGCGAGACGGAGTGGCGCGGCCTCCCCCCCGGCCCGCTCCAGGCCGTGCTCGACCGCACCCGCCAGGCCCTCGCCGCCCCGCCGCCGGACGAGGCGCCGGCCCTGCCTTTCCTCGCCATGCTTGGCCAGGCGACCCTCCGCCGCGGCGGCGACCTGCTTGGCCAGATCGCCTTCCTCGGCGAGGCGGCGGTGGCGGGCCTCGGCACGCTGCGCCGCCCCTGGCGGCTGCGGCTGGCCGAGGTGCTGCGCCACCTGGACGAGGCGGGGCTGCGCGCCTTCGGCCTCACCGCGCTGCTCGGCGTGCTGATCGGGGTGATCCTCGCCTTCCAGTCCTCCATCCCGATGCGCCGCTTCGGGGCGGAGGTCTTCATCCCCAACCTCGTCGGCATCTCCCTGCTGCGGGAGCTCGGGCCGCTGATGGCCGCCGTCATCCTCGCCGGCCGCACCGGCTCCGCCTTCGCCGCCGAGCTCGGCACCATGGTGGTGAACGAGGAGATCGACGCGCTGCGGATCATGGGCATCGACCCGCTGGCCTGGCTGGTGCTGCCGCGGGTGCTGGCGGCGATCCTGGTCATGCCGGTCCTCGCCCTGGTGATGGACCTCGCCGGGCTGATCGGCATGGGGGTGGTGATGGCCTCGCTCGGCTTCCCGCCCGTCGGCGTCATCGGCCAGCTGCAACGCTCGGTCGGCCTGCACGACCTGCTGGGCGGGCTGTTCAAGGCCGCGATCTTCGGCCTCTCCATCGGCCTGGTCGGCTGCCGCGCCGGCCTCTCCGCCGGGCGCGGGCCGCGGGCGGTGGGCGATGCGGCGACGCTCGCCGTGGTCGGCGGCATCGTCTCCATCGTCGTGCTGGACGGCATCTTCTCCATCCTCTTCTTCCGGCTCGGCTGGTGATGGGCGAGGCCGTCCTCCGCGTCGAAGACCTAGCCGCGCGCTTCGACGGGCGGACCATCTTCGAGCACGTCTCCTTCGAGGTCCGCCGCGGCGAGGTCTTCGTCATCCTCGGCGGCTCCGGCTCCGGCAAGTCGACCTTGCTGAAGCACATCATCGGCCTCTACCCGCCGGCCGAGGGCCGCGTGGAGATCCTGGGCCAGGCGATGGATGACGGCCTGGCCGGCGCCGCGCGCAACGCGCTGCTGCGCCGCATCGGCGTGATGTGGCAGTCGGGCGCCCTCTTCGGCTCCCTCACGCTCACCGAGAATGTCGAGGTGCCGCTCGAGGAGCATACCGGCCTGCCGCCGGAGGCCCGCGCCCTGGTCGCCCGGGCGAAGCTCGGCCTGGTCGGCCTGGCCGACGCCGCCGCGCGCCTGCCGGCCGAGATCTCCGGCGGCATGGCGAAGCGGGCGGGGATCGCCCGCGCCATGGCGCTCGACCCGCCCATCCTCTTCCTCGACGAGCCCTCGGCCGGGCTCGACCCGATCACCTCCGCCGGGCTCGATGCGCTCATCAAGCAGCTCGCCCGCGACCTCGGCACCACCTTCGTCGTGGTCACGCACGAGCTGCAGTCGATCCTCGCCATCGGCGACCGCTGCATCATGCTCGACAAGGAGGCGCGCGGGGTGATCGCCGAGGGCGACCCGCGCCGCCTCCGCGAGGAGAGCGACAACAAGGTGGTGCGCGCCTTCTTCCGCCGCGAGGTCCTTGCCTGATGCCGCAGAGCCGTGGCCTCTATCTCCGCGTCGGCGGGCTGGTGCTGGCGGGCCTCGCGCTCACCGTCGGCTTCGTCCTGTTCTTCACCGCCAACCGCTTCGGCCGCAGCGCCACGATCTACGAGACCTATCTGCGGGAATCCGTCCAGGGCCTCGATGTCGGCTCGGCGGTGCGCTACCGCGGCGTCGCCATCGGCCGCGTCACCGAGATCGGCCTCGTCACCGCCGAGTACCGCGTGCCGGACCGCACGACCTTCGGCGCCGTCTTCCAGCTCGTCTTCGTCCGCTTCGCCGTGGACATCGCCAAGGCGGGCGAGGTGCCCTCGATCGACGAGGCCGTCAGCCTCGGGCTGCGCGTCCGCATCGCGGCGCAGGGCATCACCGGGGTGAACTACCTGGAGCTCGACTTCCTCGACCCCGGCCGCTTCCCGCCGCGCGAGGTGCCCTGGGAGCCGCGCTACCCCTATGTGCCGGCGGTGCCCTCCACCGTCGCCCAGGTGCAGAACGCCGCGGAGAACCTGCTGCAGAAGCTGCAGAGCGTCGACCTCGCCGGCCTGCTCGACAACACCATCGGCCTCATTGCCGAGCTGCGCGGCCAGCTCCGCGAGGGCGACGCGGCCATCGCGCTGCGCGAGGCCGCCAGCCTGGTCCGCAGCCTCCGCGCCCAGGCCGAGGGTGCCGACCTGCCGGCGCTGGCCTCCGAGCTGCGCGGCACCGCCGCCGATGCCCGCGCCCTCCTCACCAGCCGGGAGACGCAGCAGGCCGTCGCGAATGCCGCCGCCGCCATGGCGGAGCTGCGCGGCGTCGTCGCCCGCCTGCCCAACACCGTCGCCACGCTCGACGGCAGCTTGCGCAATGTCCGCGGCGCCACCACCGACCTGCAGGCGGAGCTCGGCCCGATCCTACGCGACCTGCGCGCTGCCGTCGCCAATCTCCGCGACACGACCGAGCAGCTGCGCCGCTACCCCTCCCAGGCCATCCTCGGCGCGCCGCCGCCGGTGCCGGAGCGCCGCAGATGACCGCCCGCCGCACCCTGATGCTGCTGCCGCTGCTGGCCGGGTGCAGCGTCCTGCCCAACCGGCCCTACCAGGACACGCAGCGCTTCAGCCTGGCGCCGGAGCGCCCCGGCCGCGTCGCCCCGCCGCGCAACGCGCCGGTGCTGCTGATCCGCAGCCTCCGCGCCGCGCCGGGGCTCGAGGGACGGGCGCTGCGCAGCCTCGGCGCCGACGGCCAGGTGACGGCGGCCTACTGGCAGGAATGGATCGCGCCCCCCGGCGATGCGGCGGAGGAGGCGCTGCGCCACTGGCTGCTGGCGAGCGGCCGCTTCGCCGCCGTCACCCTGCCCGGCTCCCGTCTGCGCCACGGCCTGGTGCTGGAGGGCGAGCTGACCCGCCTGCAGGCGGAGCCGGCCGCCGGCCGGGCGACGGCGGCGCTTGCCATCCTGCTGCTGGCCGAGCCGCAGGACGGGCCGGGCGAGGCCCGCATCCTCGCCCAGTTCAGCGCCGAGGGCAGCGCGCTCTTGCCCCAGGGCCTCGACCCGCGCGCGCCCGGGCCGGAGGCCGCCGCCGCCCTCTCCGCCGCGCTCGGCGCCGCCTTCGCCCGGGTGGAGGAGAGCGTCTCCGCCGCTATTCCCCGCGCTGCAGCCGCTCCACCTCGTCGGCCACCCGGCCGAAGGGGGCCGGCTTCGTCAGGATCGTGATCGGCCCGCCGAGCGCCCGCAGCCCCGCCGCCACCTCCGGCACGTGATTGGCCGACATGACGACGACCGGCAGCTTCGGCCGGCGGCTCCGCAGCCGCTGCACCAGCTCGTCGCCGCGCAGCCGCGGCATCTGCATGTCGGTCACCAGCGCGTCGAAGGGGCCGAGCTGCGCCTCCGCCTCCAGCGCCGCCTCGCCATCGCCGACCACGGTCACGGCATGGCCGCGCTCCTGCAGCTCGGCCTCCACCGCCAGGCCGATCAGGGCCTCGTCCTCCGCGACGAGGATATGGAGCGGGCGCTGCCCGGTACGGCTCATCCTATCGGGCTCCGCTGCGGCATGGGACTGCCTCGTTGCTGGCCGCGACCAAGCCAGAGCCGGTGCGGCCTGTCCAAGGAAATCCGGCGATTCCGGCCCCGGCCCGGATCATGTGACCGGGAACCGCATGGTCCAGCGCAGCCCCGGCCGGTTGCCGCCCGGGCTCGCCGGCGCCGCGTCCAGGCTGCCGCCGAGCTGCCCGGCCAGGGCCCGGCTGATCCTGGTGCCGAGGCCGCTCCCCTGCGGCGGCGCGGCCGGGTCGAGCCCGATGCCGTTATCCTCGACGACGAGCAGGAACTCCGCCTCCTCCCGCCGGAACATCACCCTCACCCGCCCCTCCATCTCGCCGGGGAAGGCGTATTTGAGCGCATTGCCGACCAGCTCGTTCACCGTCAGCCCGATCGGCACGGCGCGCGCCATCGGCACTGCATGATCCTCGGCCTGCACTAGCAGGGCGATCGGCCGCAGGTCGACCACCGTATCCCGGAGGTCCTGCACCAGCCCCTCGAGGAAGCCGCGGCTGTGCACCACCGCCTGCCCGTCATCCCGGTGCCGGTCGAGCCGGGCGTTGATCCGCGCCAGCGCCATGATCCGGCCGGAGGCGTCCTGCAGGGCCTCGCGCGCCTCCGCCTGGTCCACGGCCCCGGCCTGGAGGTGCAGCGTCGCCGCCAGGCGCTGCAGGTCGTTCCTTGCCCGGTGCACCGCCTCGCTCAGCAGCGTGCCGCGCGCCTCGGCCGTCCGCGCCAGCTCGGCATTGGCGGCGGCGAGGCCCTGCCGCTCCTGCGCCAGCCGGTGCAGCGCGACATGCAGCGCCTCCATCAGCGAGGCGGTGAAGAGCGCGATGGCGAAGAAGATCATGAGCGACAGCAGGTCGACCGCCTGGGTGATGGCGAAGCTCCGCGTCGGCTCGAACATGAACCAGACGGCGCAGGCCCCGCTCAGCAGCGCGGCATAGATTCCGGTGCCGCGGTCGAAGACCAGGCCGGCCACGATCACCGCCGGGAAGAAGAGCAGGAAGGGCAGCCCCGGCCCGGTGCCGAAGAGCCAGAACCGCAGCATCATGGAGGCGAGCACCAGCAGGGTCGTCGCCCCGTACCGGGCCCAGACGGGCAGGCCGCGGGAGCGGGCCGAGAGCAGGAAGAGCCGTTCCATCGCGCATCCGGGCAAGCGGCGGCCGGAAGCGCCGCCGCCAGCCCCAACGCCCCTGGAAGGTCAGCGTTTCGCCTCGATCGCGTCCCAGATCGCCCGCTCCAGGTGCACGCCGTCGAAGCGCGCGATCTCCTGCAGCCCGGTCGGCGAGGTGACGTTGATCTCGGTGAGGTAGTCGCCGATCACGTCGATGCCGACGAAGATCATCCCCCGCTCCCTGAGCGAGGGGCCGATACGGGCGCAGATCTCCTGCTCGCGCGCCGTCAGCGTCGTCCGCTCCGGCCGGCCGCCGACATGCATGTTGCTGCGCGCCTCGCCCTCGGCGGGGACGCGGTTGATGGCGCCCATCGGCACGCCATCGACCAGGATGATGCGCTTGTCGCCCTGCCGCACCTCGGGGACGTAGCGCTGCACCATCAGCGGCTCGCGCGAGCGCTCGGTGAACATCTCGATCAGGCTGTTGAGGTTGGAATCGCCCGGCTTGATGTGGAAGACGCCGGCGCCGCCATTGCCGAAAAGCGGCTTGACGATGATGTCCTTGTGCTTCTCGCGGAAGGCCTGGATCTGCGCCCGGCTCGACGTCACCAGCGTCTCCGGCATCAGGTCGGGGAATTGCAGGACGAAGAGCTTTTCCGGCGCGTTCCTGACGCTCGCCGGGTCGTTCACCACCAGCGTCTTCGGGTGGATGTGCTCCAGCAGGTGCGTCGCGGTGATGTAGGCCATGTCGAAGGGCGGGTCCTGCCGCATCAGCACGACATCCATCGTCGAGAGGTCGATCTCCTCCCGCGGGCCGAAGGCGTAGTGCGCGCCCTGCTTGCGTTCGACGGTGACCGGCTCGCCCTGCGCCAGCAGCCGGCCGCCGAGGAAGGCCAGGTCGCGCACATGGTAGTGCCAGAGCCGGTGGCCACGGGCCTGCGCCTCCAGCATCAGGGCGAAGGTGCTGTCGGCATCGATGTTGATGCCGGCGATCGGGTCCATCTGGACCGCGACCCGGAGGGCGCGCGCCATGGTCGTCTCCACTGGTTCAGGGCAATTCCGTGCCCCGAACCGGGCGAAAACGCCAGAGCCTCAATTCAGCCGGTGTCGCAACTCCTCGATCACCATCCGCGTGCGGCTGGCGGCCGGCCCCTCCGGCTCCAGCTCCAGCGAGCGCTCGAGGCAGCCGAGCGCGGCGCCGATGCGGTCCAGCCGCTGGTTCATCAGCCCCGCCTCGCGCCAGAGCAAGGCCTGGTCCGGGGCGAGGCGCAGCATGTCCTCGGCGCAGGCGAGCGCCCCGGCCAGGTCTTGCGCCCGGAGCCGCCGCAGCTTGATGTTGTTCTGCAGCCGGAGCAGCACCGCCCGCTTGTCCATCAGCCGGACGAGGCCCGGCCGCAGCTCCGCCCGCTCGCCCTCGATCCGCTTGATGAGCGCGCGCAGATCCGGCGCCTGCAGCCCGGTGCCGCCGGCGAAGACATCGACCAGCGCCTGCCCCCGCCCGCCCTCGACGGCGAGCAGGAAGTGGCCGGGGAAGTCGACGCCATGCGCCGCCCAGCCCGCCGCCTCCGCCGCATGCAGCCAGAGGATGCCGAGCGCGACCGGCAACCCCCGCCGCCGCTCGGCGACGCGGATGAGGTTGGCATTGGCCGGGTTCTCGTAATCCTCGGTGTCGCCGCGGAAGCCGAAGCGGCCATGGATCACCTCGGCCAGCACGGCGCGGCGCCGCTCCGGATCGCCGCCATCGGCCTGGGGATCGGCCGCGGCGGCGGCGACGGCCGCCTGCGCCAGCTCCGAGAGCACGGCCGAGGCCGCGCGCCAGTCCGCCTCCGGCGCGTCGATGCGCGCCAGCTGCACGGCGACCGCGGCCAGCTCGATCTCCGCATCCGGCAACTGCCCGGCGGCGGCGAGGGCGGCGCGTGCCTCCTCCTCTGGGCTCAGGGCCATGCGCTACTCCCGCGGCTGCGGCACCATCCGGCCGAGGCGGCGGCCGCCGAAGAGATGGACGTGGAAATGCCCGACTTCCTGCCCGGCATACTCGCCCATGTTGGAGAGCAGGCGATAACCATGCTCCTCCAGCCCGAGTTCCCGCGCCACCCGCGCGACCGCGCGCCAGAAGCCGGCGATCGCCTCCGCCGGCGCCCCGGCATGGAAGTCGGCGGCGCTGACGTAAGCGCCCTTCGGGATCACCAGCACATGCACCGGCGCCTGGGGCGCGATGTCGTGGAAGGCGAGCGCATGCTCGTCCTCGCTGACCTTCTTGCAGGGGATCTCGCCGCGCAGGATGCGGGCGAAGATGTTGCCAGGGTCATAGGGCGGCTTGCCGGAGACGGACATGGCGTATCCTCCAACCTGTCAGGCGAGCTTGGTCGTGCGCGCGGCCCGGACGATGCCCTTCGGCCGCGCCGCCTTCTCGGCGATGCCGCTGATGCCCTCGCGCCGCCGCAGCTCCGCCCAGACCTCCTCCGGGCGGATGCCGGCATCCACCCAGACGACGACGAGGTGGTAGAGCAGGTCGGCGGATTCCAGCACCGTCTCGGCATGGTGGCCGAGCGTCGCCTCGATGACGCATTCCACCGCCTCCTCGCCGAGCTTCTGCGCCACCTTCGCGGTGCCGCGCGCCATCAGCCGGGCGGAATGCGAGGTCGCGGCATCGCCCGCCAGCCGCCGGCTCTCCACCGTGTCCCAGAGCCGGTCGAGCACCGTCGCATCGCCATCCTGCGGCACCTCGAGCGGGGCGAGGTGGCGGCCCTCGGCCCGGCGCACGGCCTTCTTCGGCCTCACCGCGGCGGCGGGCAGCCCCTCCGGCACCGGCAACGCCCGCTTCTTCCTGGCCTTCGCCACCGGCTTCTTCTTGGTGTCCTTCGCCATGCGTCAGGCGGCCTCCGATTCAGGCAGGGGGCGGACCGGCAGGCCGGCCCGGGCCAGCGCCGCCTTGGCATCGGCGATGCGGAACTCGCCGTAATGGAAGACGCTGGCGGCAAGCAGACCCGTCGCCCCGACCCGCGCGCCCTCGACGAAATGCTCCATCGTGCCGACGCCGCCCGAGGCGACGATCGGCACCGGCACCGCGGCGCGCACCGCCCGCAGCAGCTCGAGGTCGAAGCCGGACTTGGTGCCGTCCCGGTCCATGCTGGTCAGCAGGATCTCGCCGGCGCCGGCCTCGGCCATGCGCCGCGCCCAGCCGACGGCGTCGATGCCCGTGGGCTTCCGCCCGCCATGGGTGAAGACCTCCCACCGCCCCTCGGCGACGCGCCGCGCATCGACGGCGACGACGATGGCCTGGCTGCCGAAGGCCTCCGCCGCACGGGAGACGAGGGCCGGGTCGGCGACGGCGGCGCTGTTGATGCTCGCCTTGTCGGCGCCGGCCAGCAGCAGCCGCCTGACGTCCTCGACCGAGCGCACCCCGCCGCCCACGGTGAGCGGGATGAAGACCTGCGCCGCGGTGCGCGAGACGACGTCGAGGATGGTGTCGCGGTTCTCGTGGCTCGCCGCGATGTCGAGGAAGGTGACCTCGTCCGCCCCCTCGCGGTCATAGGTGCGCGCCTGCTCGACCGGGTCGCCGGCATCGCGCAGGGCGAGGAAGTTGACGCCCTTGACGACGCGGCCGTCCTTCACGTCGAGGCAGGGGATGACGCGGAGCGCGAGCACGGTTCACCTGTCCAATTCGAGGGGGCGGCCGGCCCGGTGCCGGCGTCGGGCCGCAGGCGCCCGGCATGGCGAAGAAGCGGCCGGGGGTCAAGCGGCGAAGCGCCGGCCGCGCGGGCACGCTCACAAATCATTGCTTATTCCAAACAGATTGCATGTGGCCCATTATGTTGACGTCGGAACCATTAAGTTGCCATATCCTATTCCTTGGCACTTTGTCCGCGAGCTAACCGCAGTGGCTTGCAAGAAACGAGTGGGATCAGACCATGCACCGTCTCCCCGTGCCGGCAGCCGCTCATGACTCCGAGGGCGAGGGCCACCGACCCTCATCGGCTTCCCCTGGCCGGGCGCCCTGACATGTCGCAACAGGCCGGCAGGATGTCCGCAGCATGAGCCGGCTTTCCGAGAAATCCCTCCGCGTCGCCGGGGCTTCCAGCCTCGGCCTCGTGCTGAACGAGCAGACGCTGGAAGGCTTCTCGGACGGCATCGCCATCGCCGACCTCTCCCTGCACGACCACCCGCTGGTCTATGTCAACAGCACCTTCGAGCGCATCAGCGGCTACCGGCGGGAGGAGCTGCTCGGCCGCAACTGCCGCTTCCTCCAGGGTGCCGAGCGGACCCAGCCGGGGGTCGAGGCCATGGCCCGCGCCATCGCCGAGGGGTGCGACACCACCGTCGTCCTGCGCAACTACCGCCGCGACGGCACGCCCTTCTGGAACGAGCTGCGCCTCCGCCCGCTGCGCGACGCCGCGGGCCGCGTCACCCATTACCTCGGCATCATGCGTGACGTGACCGACTTCCGCGAGCTGAACGAGCGGCTGGCCCGCGCCGCCACCTTCGACGAGATGACCGGCCTCCTCACCCGCCGCGGCTTCCTCGACCGGCTGGCGCTGCTGGAGACGCAGGACCGCTTGCTGGTGCTCTGCTGCGACATCGACCAGCTGCGCGACGTCAACGCCACCTATGGCCGCCCCGCCGGCGACATCCTGCTGCGCGAGCTGGCCCGGCGGCTGGCGGCGGCGCCAGGCCTCGCCGCCGCCAGCCGGCTCGGCGCCGGCCAGTTCGCCGCCGCCCTGCGGGGCCCGGAGCGGGGGGAGGATGCCATCGCCGCCCTGCATGCGGCGCTCCGCCAGCCCTTCACCCTGCCTGGCGCCACCGCCTCCCTCACCGTCACCCTCGGCTGGGCGGAGGCCGCCTGGTCCGTCGGCCAGGGCGAGAAGCTGCTGATCGAGGCCGAGGCCGCGCTCTACGCCGCCAAGGCCGCCGGCCATGGCGAGCGCCGCGCCTTCGACCCGGCGGTGGAGCGCGAATCCCGCCGCCGCCTGCGCCTGACCGCCGAGCTGCGCAATGCCCTGACCAACCGGGAATTCGTGCTCCACTACCAGCCGAAGGTGGAGCTCGCCACCGGCCGCATCATCGGCCTCGAAGCCCTGCTGCGCTGGCAGAACCCGATCTTCGGCCTGCAATCGCCCGACCGCTTCCTGCCCGTCGCGGAGCAGAGCGGGCTGATCGTCGAGATCGGCGCCTGGGCCCTGGCCGAGGCTGCCCGCACCGCCGCCGAGCTGAACCGCCGCGGCCACGCCGTCCAGGTCGCGGTCAACGTCTCGCCGGTGCAGTTCCACCGCGACGATATGGCCGTCCTGCTCCGCCGCATCCTGGCCGAGGCCGGGGCGGAGCCCGGCTGGATCTCGATCGAGCTGACCGAGACGGTGCTGGCCGATGGCACCCCACGCACCCTCGCCTGCTTCAGGGCGCTGCGCGAGATGGGCATCGGCCTCGCCATGGACGATTTCGGCACCGGCTTCGCCTCACTCGACCAGCTCCGCAGCCTGCCCTTCACCGAGGTGAAGCTGGACCGCAGCTTCGTCCGCAACCTGCATCAGGACCCGGTGCAGGCGGCCATCGTCACCGGCACGCTCGGCGTCGCCCGCGCCCTCGGCATCTCCGCCACCTGCGAGGGCGTGGAGACGGAGGCCGAGCGCGCGCATCTGGTGGCGCTCGGCTGCCCGGTGGCGCAGGGCTACCTGTTCAGCCTGCCGCTCGCCAGGGAGGATCTGATCTGGCTGCTGGAGAAGCATGCGGTCCTGCCGGTGGCGGCGGAGTGACCGGCGGCTGACCGTGCTGCCCGGCCAGGCCTGACCGCAGGGCATGGCAGCCCGCGCTGCTGGCCGGCTGGCTCGCGGACGTACCGGATGCCGAGCCCCCCTGACCTCCCGGCCGCGGGACGCTATATCAGCCCCCTAGCAGGAGCTCGCCCGTGGTCGCCATCACCTCGCCCGCCTTCAAGGAGAATGCCCGGACCGCGCTGGCGGATCCCGGCCTGCAGAAGGCGCTCGGCACGGCGAAGGGCGCCTTCCTCCAGCGCCGCGCCCAGGCCGTGGCCAACCTGCCCGAGTTCGAGCAGCTCCGGGACATCGGCCGGAACATCAAGAACCATACCCTGGCCAATCTCGATTTCTACCTCGAGGCCTATGAGGAGAAGGTGAAGGCCGCCGGCGGCCATGTGCACTGGTGCTCGACGGCCGACGATGCCCGCGCCGCCGTGCTCGAGATCTGCCGCCGCGCCAATGCCCGCACCGTCACCAAGGGCAAGTCGATGATCTCGGAGGAGCTCGGGATCAACGCCCATCTCGAGGCCCATGGCATCCGCCCGGTCGAGACCGATCTCGGCGAGTACATCCTCCAGCTCCGCCAGGAGCACCCGAGCCACATTATCGCCCCCGCCTTCCACCTGAACCGGGAGGATTGGGAGGCGGATTTCCGCCGCCTCCACACCGACCTGCCGGCCGACCGCGTCTTCGCCGAGCGCCGCGACATCCTGGCCGAGGCGCGCGGCAAGCTGCGGGAGAAGTTCCTCGAGGCCGATGTCGGCATCACGGGGGCGAATTTCCTCATCGCCGAGACCGGCAGCAGCGTCATCGTCACCAATGAGGGCAACGGCGACCTGACCCAGACCCTGCCGCGGGTGCATATCGCGCTCGCCAGCATCGAGAAGGTCGTCCCGACGCTGGAGGATGCGACCAGCCTCCTTCGCCTCCTCGCCCGCAGCGCCACCGGCCAGGACTTCTCCGTCTACACCACCTTCTCGACCGGCGCCCGCCGCCCTGCCGACCTCGACGGGCCGGAGGAGTACCACGTCGTCCTGGTCGATGGCGGCCGTTCCAACATGCTCGGCACCGAGTTCCAGGAGATGCTGCGCTGCATCCGCTGCGCCGCCTGCATGAACCACTGCCCGGTCTACGGCGCGGTCGGCGGCCATGCCTATGGCTGGGTCTATCCGGGCCCGATGGGCTCGGTCCTCACCCCCTCGCTGGTGGGCATCGAGAAGACGGGCTTGCTGCCCAATGCGTCGACTTTCTGCGGCCGCTGCGAGAGCGTCTGCCCGGTGAAGATCCCCCTGCCGAAGATGATGCGCCACTGGCGCGAGCGGGAATTCGAGCGGCACCTGACGCCGGCCACCCAGCGCGGCAACCTCGCCCTCTGGGCGTGGTTCGCCCGCCGCCCCGGGCTCTACCGGGCTGCGACCCGTGCCGCCAACGCCGCGCTCGGCCTGCTCGGCCGCGGCAAGGGCAGCTTCCGCTCCCTGCCGCTCGCCGGCGGCTGGACCGCGGGGCGCAACCTGCCGGTGCCGGAGGGCGGCACCTTCATGGCCCGCTACGCGAAGGAGCAGCGCCGGCGATGACCAAGGAGGCCATCCTCGGCGCCATCCGCCGCGGCCTGAAGCGCGGCCCGTTGCCGGCCGACCAGCAGGCCATGCTGGGCGGACGGCTGGCGACGCATCCCCGCCACCTCATTCCCGCCCGCTCGCGCCTGCCGCGGCCGGACCAGGTCGCCCTCTTCGTCCACAACGTGGAGAAGGAGTTCGGCACCGTCGAGCGCGTGCCGGGCCCGGAGGCCGTGCCCGCCGCCATCGCCGACTACCTGGCGGCGCAGAACCTGCCCGCCCGCTTCCCCATGGCCCCGCACCCGGAGCTGCAGGCGATCCCCTGGTCCAGCCGCCCGCTGCTGGAGATCGAGCAGCGCCGCGCCGAGGCCTCCGACCAGGTCAGCCTGCAGCACGGCTATGCCGGCATCGCCGAGACGGGGACGCTGATGCTCCCCTCCGCGCCGGAGCGCCCGACCACCCTCAACCTCCTCGCCGAGACCGAGATCGTGGTCCTTCGCGCCAGCCGGATCGTCGGCGCCTATGAGGAGGCCTGGGACCGCCTGCGCGCCGAGAGCCGCGACGAGCGCAGCGGCGGCTTCATGCCGCGCAACATCATGTTCGTCACCGGCCCCTCGCGCAGCGCCGATATCGAGCAGACGCTGGAGCTCGGCGCCCATGGGCCGCGGCGGCTGCACATCATCCTGATCGACGACGACCCCGCCGCCCTGCCGATGGGCGAGGCCGCGGCCCCGCCGCCGGTCGCCGTGCCGGGCGGCCCCGCCGCCCCCGGGGATTGAGCGCCCCCGCCCGGCCGCGCCGGGCCCTGACCGAGCTCGACCGCCGCCTCTGGCAGGCCTGGACCGCCCGCGCCCAGGTCGCGCCCATGCCGGGCAAGGCCCTGCCGCCCCCGCCGCCCGATCCGGCGCCACCCCCGGCGCCCGGCACCGCCGCGGCCCCGCCCGCGCCGCCGCCGAAGCCTACCCACCTCCGCCCCGCCCCCGAGCTGCAGGTCGGCGCTCCGCCCCCCGGCCTCGATGGCAAGCGCTGGCGCGAGCTCCGCCGCGGCCGCACCCGCCCCGAGCGCACCCTCGACCTGCACGGCCGCCGCGCCCAGGACGCCCATGCCGCCGTCCGCCGCTTTCTGTACGAGGCGCAGGCCGACGGTCTCCGCTGCGTCGCCATCGTCACCGGCAAGGGCTCCAGCATCGAAGGCGGCGTGCTTCGCCGCGAGCTGCCCTTCTGGCTGAACGCGGCCGAGATGCGCCCCCTCCTGCTCGGCGCCGCCCATCCCCATGCCAGCAACCCCGGCGCCGTCCACCTGCTGCTCCGCCGGCGGCGATGACGCCCTTCGGCCAGAGGCTCCGCGCCCTCCGGGAAGCCCATGGCGTCAGCCAGGCCGCCCTCGCCCAGGCGCTGCACGTCTCGCCGGCCTATCTCTCGGCGCTGGAGCACGGCCATCGCGGGCGCCCCTCACCGGGGCTCATCCACCAGGTGAACGAGTTCTTCGGCCTGATCTGGGACGATGCGGAGGAGATGGCGCGGCTGGCCCGCCTCTCCCATCCGCGGGTGGTGCTGGATACGGCTGGGCTGAGCCCGGAGGCGACGGCGCTGGCCAATCGGCTGGCGCGGGAAATCCGCAAGCTCGCGCCGGAAACCATCCGGGCTTTGCTTCAGACGTTGGATGGGGGCGCCGCCCCCATGCCCCCGCCGGGGCCAAAGCTTGGCCCCGGACCCCGCCATAAGTAGGGCTCAGAAGCGCAGGCGGGGGCCGCCGGCCAGGCGCGCCGCATGCGTCACCCGGCGGCGGCCATGCGTCTTCGCCGTCAGCACCGCCGCCGTCAGCCGGTTGTCATGCACTGCGGCCAGGCCGAAACCCTGGTTGTTCAACAACAGGAAGTGGTCGGTCACCCGCAGCAGGTACCACCCCGGCGCCAGCCCCTCCCGCACCAAGCCGAGTAGGCTCGGCCGCCGCTCGGGCAGCTCCACCGGCGCATGCGCCACGCCCATCTGCTCCAGCGCCCCGAGGATGTCCCGCCAATAGGCCGTCACCACCGGCCCGTCGCCGGGATACCAGTCGGGCGCGATCCCCCGCAGCATCGTGCTCGCCGCCCGGTAGGGCAGCCCGCTCGCCAGGGCGAGCGTCGCCGGGCCGCACCAGGGCACCAGCCCGCCATTCTCCGCCAGCAGATCCTCATGGCTGCGCAGCCCGGCCGGACGCTCCGCCAGGGCCTGCCCGGCCCCCAGCTCGGCCTCCGTAAGCCGCCCATCCTGACGATCCGGCATCGCGCGACCCCGCAAGCCGCCGGGCACGGGATAGCGCCCAGGCTGCTCACAAGATCGTGTGTCCTCACCTTGTCGTCAATATACGATTTCGGCGGAACCCTTACCCGGCCAGCACGCCATGCTGCCGCAGGAACCCCAGCAGCGGCAGCAGCGGCAGGCCAAGGATCGCGCTGTGCTCCCCCTCGACCGCGCTGAACAACTGCACCCCGATCCCCTCCAGCCGGTAGGCCCCGACCGACCCGAGCACCGCCTCGCCCTCCGCCGCCAGGTAGGCGTCGAGGAATTCCTCGGAGAATTCCCGCATCGTCAGCCGCGGCCGTGCCAGGTGCTGCCAGACGCGCTGCCCGCCCCGCCAGCAGACCATCGCCGTCATCAGCTCGTGCGGCCGGCCCCGCAGCGCCAGCAGCTGCGCCCGCGCCGCGGCCATGTCCGGCGGCTTGTCGAACCAGCGGCCCTCGCAGACCAGCAGCTGGTCGGCGCCGATCACCAGCGCCTCGGGATGCCGGCGCCCGAGCCGCTGCGCCTTCGCCTCGGCCAGCATCACCGCCGCCTCGCCCGGCGGCACGCCCTCGGCGCGGGCGCTCTCCTTGATCGCCGCCTCGTCCACCGCCGCCGCCTCGGCGCCGAAGCGCAGCCCCGCCGCCGCCAGCACCGCCCGCCGCGCCGCGGAGGCAGTGGCGAGGATGAGGGCGGGCGCCTCCCGCTGGATCATGCCGCCCCTCCGCCGAGCACACCCGCCGCCGGATCCGCCGGCGCATGCGCGGACGCGGCCCCTCGCCGCATGTGCCAGGCCTCCATGAGCTGGAGGACGGTCGCCGCCGTCTCCTCGATGCTCCGCCGGGTCACGTCGATCACCGGCCAGCCATGCTGGTTGCAGAGCCGCCGGGCCGAAAGGATCTCCGCCTTCACGCTGTCATGGTCGACATAGTCGTTGGTGTCCTGCCGGACGCCGTCGGCACCGATCAGCCGCAGCCGGTGGCGGCGGATCTCGATGAGGGCATTGGTCTCGATGGTCAGCCCCACCACCGGGCAGGGCGCATCGGCGAGCTCCGGCGGCAGCTCCGAACTGGGGACGATCGGGACGTTCGCCGCCTTGATGCCCCGGTTCGCCAGGTAGAAGCAGGTCGGCGTCTTGCTGCTCCGCGACACGCCGACGAGGCAGACATCCGCCTCGTGGATGCCCGCCGTCCCCTGCCCGTCGTCATGGGCCAGCACGTAGTGCATGGCGTCGATCCGGCGGAAATAATCCGCATCCATCACATGCTGTGCCGCCCGCTTCTCCCGCGCCCGCGCGCCGAGCTGCCCCTGCAGCAGCTCCACCACCTGGTCGAGCACCGAGAGGCAGGGCACGCCGAGCCGCATGCAGCTCTCCTCCAGCGCCAGCCGGAGGCTCTTGTCGACCAGGGTGAAGAGGACCGGCCCCGGCTCGTGGTTGAGCCCCTCCAGCACCCGGTCGAGCTGCAGGCGGGAGCGGATGAGGCTCCAGCGATGATGCACCACATGATGGTCCTCGAACCGCGCCAGGGTCGCCCGGGCGATCGAATTGAGCGTCTCGCCCGTGCTGTCGGAGACCAGGTGCAGGTTGACGGTTCTGTGGGGCATCCCGGGAGAATAGCGCAGCCCGTTGTGGACGCAGTGGAAAACTCGGCGCCCCGGCCCCGCCGTGGTGAGTCGGGTGGGCTGATCCGCACATCCCACCCGGGCGGGAGAGGATTCCCGACTGAGTCGGCCGACTCCGGGACGGGAAGGGATTCATCCAACGGAGTCAGCGAGTCGCCGACTCAGTCAGTCGTGGACAGGCCTGTGGATGGAATCCGGAGTAATTGGCTCCACAGCATCCACAGGCCCTATCACTACTCCATCCTTTCAAGACTCTTGTTTTCTTGCGAAGGGTTAGGCCCCAAGGAGAAGCGCATGCCTGGCCCGAGCGAGAGTCCCGCCCCGAAACCCCTGCTCCGCGCCCTGGCCGGCGAGGCGGTCTGGCCGCCGCCGATGTGGCTGATGCGCCAGGCCGGCCGCTACCTGCCCGAGTACCGGGAGATCCGCGCCCAGGCCGGCGACTTCATCGCCCTCTGCACCGCGCCCGAGCTCGCGGCCGAGGTCACCCTGCAGCCGATCCGCCGCTACGGCATGGACGGGGCGATCCTCTTCTCCGACATCCTCATGGTGCCCTGGGCGATGGGCCAGCCGCTCCGCTTCGCCGAGGGCGAGGGGCCGGTGCTGGAGCCGCTGCGCGACGCGGCCGCGATCGACCGGCTGGATCCTTCGGTCTGCGCCGCCAATGCCGCGCCGATCATCGAGACGGTCCGCCTGGTCCGCGCCGGGCTGGAGCGGGAGGCGCCGCGGACGACGCTGATCGGCTTTGCCGGCAGCCCCTTCACCGTCGCCTGCTACATGGTGGAAGGCCATGGCAGCCGCGACTTCGCCGCCGCCCGGGGCATGGCCTATGGCGACCCGGCGCTGTTCGGCCGCCTCATCCGCACCCTGGTCGAGGCCAGCACCGACTATCTCTGCGCCCAGGCCGATGCCGGGGCGGAGGCGCTGATGCTGTTCGACAGCTGGGCCGGGCTGCTCTCGCCGAGCCAGTTCCGCCGCTGGGTGATCGAGCCGACGGCGACGCTGGTGCGGGCCATCCGCAAGCGCCACCCGACGATCCCGCTGATCGGCTTCCCGCGCCTCGCCGGGCCGATGCTGATCGAGTACAGCCAGCGCACCGGGGTGCAATGCCTTGGCATCGACACCTCCATGGACCTGCGCTGGGCCGCCTCCGCGGTGCCACCCTCGATGTGCCTCCAGGGCAACCTCGACCCCCTTTCCCTCGTCACCGGCGGCATGGCGCTCGAGACGGAGGCGCGCTCCATCCTGGGCGCGATGCGCGGCCGCCCCTTCATCTTCAACCTCGGCCACGGCATCGAGAAAGTGACCTCTCCCGATCATGTCTCGACCTTGGTCCGTTTGGTCAGGACCGGCTGACTCAAGGGTTCCAAGGGCCCTATGGCCCTTGGCGGGGGAGTTTGAGGGGGCAGCGCCCCCTCGATCCCCCGATTTCAGCCGTCGGGTAATTCCCCCCGCCCCCGCTTTGCTCTAACCCCGCAGCTTGACCCGCTGGCGAACCGGCCAAATCTGCGGGCCTGGATTTTTGGGCTCTGGGAGTTCCGATGCAGCGGGTTGCGGTGGTGTTGTTCAATCTCGGGGGGCCGGACGCGCCGGACAGCGTGCGCCCGTTCCTCGAGAACCTGTTCACCGACCCGGCCATCCTGCGGGTGCCCGGCTTCATCCGCCCCTGGCTCGGCCGGTTCATCGCCAAGCGGCGCACCCCGGCGGCCTCCGAGAACTACGCCATCCTCGGCGGCCGCTCGCCCCTGCTCGAGCTGACCGAGGCCCAGGCCTGCGACCTCGAGGCGGCGCTGAACGCGGCCGGTGGCGCCGAGTACCGCTGCTTCATCGCCATGCGCTACTGGCACCCGATGAGCGACGCCGCCGCCCGCGCCGTGCGCGATTGGGGCCCGGACCGGGTGCTGCTGCTGCCGCTCTACCCGCAGTACTCGACGACGACGACCGGCAGCAGCGTCACCGCCTGGGAGGAGGCCGCGGCACGCGCCGGCCTCGCGGTGCCGACCACGACGCTCTGCTGCTACCACTCCGACCCGGCCTTCGCCGCGGCGACCGCCGCCGCCGTCCAGGCCGCCTACGATGCCGCCCGCGCCGCCCTGGCGCCGGAGGTGAAGCTGCGCATCCTCTTCTCCGCCCACGGCCTGCCGGAGAGCATCGTCAAGCGCGGCGACCCCTACCAGTGGCAGGTGGAGCAGTCCGTCGCCGCCGTGGTGGAGCGGCTGGAGATCGAGGGGCTGGACCAGGTCGTCTGCTACCAGTCCCGCGTCACCCCGCAGAAATGGATCGGCCCCAGCACCGAGGCGGAGCTGGAGCGCGCCGGCCACGACAAGACGGCGGTGCTGATCTGCCCGATCGCCTTCGTCTCCGAGCATTCCGAGACGCTGGTCGAGCTCGACGTCGAGTACCGGGAGGAGGCGGAGCGCCTCGGCGTCCCCGGCTACTACCGCGTCCCCGCCCAGAACAGCGACCCGGCCTTCATCGCCGCGCTGCGCGACCTAGTCCGCCGCGCCGAGGCCGATGAGCGCCCGCTCTGCAGCTTCGCCGGCGGGCGGCAGTGCCCGAAGCCCTTCGGCGACTGCCCCCATGCCCGGGCCCGCGCCCGGGCCCGCGAGATGGCATGACGCGCCCCGCCGCCGTCCTCTTCGACTGCGACGGCGTGCTGGCCGACAGCGAGGGGCTGGTGAACCGCCTGGTCGCGGAGGCGATCGGCGCCCAGGGCTGGTACATGTCCGCCGAGCAGGCGCGGGAGACCTTCCTCGGCATGGCCCTGCCGGAGATGCTGCCGATGATCGAGGCCCGCTGCGGCCGCCTCCCCGGCGACTGGGGCGAGGCGCTGACGCGGCGCATCCTCGTCGCCCTGACCGAGGAGGTAGAGGCCATCCCCGGCGCCCCGGCCGCCGTCGCCGCCGCCTCGGCCGCGGGGCTGCCGCTCGCCGTCGCCTCCAATTCCACCCGCGGCGAGCTGCGGGCGAAGCTCGCCCGGCTCGGCCTCGCCCGCTATTTCGGCGAGCGCGTCTTCACCTTCGAGGACGTGCCCCGCCCCAAGCCCGCCCCCGACATGTACCTGGCCGCCGCCGCCGCCTGCGGCGCCGCCCCGGCCGATTGCGTGGTGGTCGAGGACAGCCTGCTCGGCGCCCGCGCCGGGATCGCCGCCGGCTGCCGCGTGTTGGGCTTCACGCGGGAGACGGAGGCGGCCGTCCTGGCCGCGGTCGGCGCCCGGCCCTTCGCCAGCATGGCGGAGCTGCCGGCCCTGCTTGGCATCGCCCCCTTGGGCATCGAGGAGTAGCCCATGATCGGACGCGGATGGTTGGCCGCCGCGGCGGCCCTGCTGCTGATGGCGGCCGGCGAGCCGCCCGAGGCGGAGCGGATGGTCCCCGGCGGCCGCGCCGGCTGGGTGACGGACCCGAAGAGCGGCTGCTGGCTCTGGGCCGGCGGCATCGAGCCCGGCGCGAGCGACATCGTCGGCGACTGGAACGGCGCCTGCCCCGAGGGCCCCGCCGAGGGCCCCGGCCGCGCCGTCGTCACCTGGCAGAGCCGCGGCGAGACCCGCCGCATGGACTACCGGGGCGACATCGTCCGCGGCAAGAACGAGGGCCGCGGCAAGCTCACCATCACCGAGGGCGACCGGGTGATGAGCGAGGAGGAGGGCGTCTTCCGCGACGACCGGCTGGTGGAGGGCCGCCTCGCCCTGCCGCGCCTCGGCATCGAATTCGAGGGCAAGCTCCGCGCCGGCCATCCGCAGGGGCCGGGGCGGCTCAGCGTGCAGGGTCGCGTCTTCCAGGGCGACTGGGTGAATGGCTGCCTGCCGCAAGGCGATGGCTGGGTCGCCTTCACCCGCCCGGTCGAGAGCTGCGCCGGCCAGGATACCTGACCCTGTGACGATCGATGCCCTCGCGCCCCTCTACCTCTGGACCAAGTCGCTGCACCTGATCGCGGTCATCGCCTGGATGGCGGGGCTGTTCTACCTGCCGCGGCTCTTCGTCTATCACAGCCAGGTGGCGGGGGCCGGGGCGCAGGCCACGCTGTTCGAGACCATGGAGCGGCGCCTGCTGCGTGCCATCATGAACCCGGCGATGATCGCCGCCTGGCTCCTGGGCCTCACCCTGATCCTGACGCCGGGCGCGGTGGACTGGCGCGGCGGCTGGTGGCACCTGAAGCTGCTCTCGGTGCTGCTGATGACGGCCTTCCACATGCACCTTGCCGGCGCCCGCCGCGCCTTCGCCGCCGGGCAAAGGCCGCATACCGAGCGCTACTGGCGGATGATGAACGAGGTGCCGACGGTGCTGATGGTGATCATCGTCGTCATGGTGATCGTGAAGCCCTTCTAGAACTCCCGGCGGCCGTATTCGCATCTCCTGTTGCGTCGCGGCGAACCGCCGGAGGCCGGGCGCATTGAGCCTTGGCCGCGGCGGATCGCGCGGCCGCCTGAGGGGCGCGACGACGAGGGCAGCGCATGACACCTTCCCGCTTCGCCAGGACCGCCAATGCGGCAATCGGCCGGCTCGAGGCCGCCGCCTCGCTCGATGCGCCGAGCCACGCGATCGAGACCGCGATGGCCCGCCCGGCGCAGATCGCCGGGCGTCCCGCGGGGAAGATCGGGGATGCCCTGCATGGCACCGGCTACGGCCACCCCATCCACCCGATGCTGGTCACGATCCCGATCGGGACCTGGACCCTCGCCTTCGGCCTCGACCTCCTAGCGGCGCTGGGGGCCCGGTCGGTCGGCACGGCGCGGGCCGCGGACATCGCGCTGAAGGCCGGTGCCGCCGGCGCCGTGGCCGCGGCGGCGACGGGCCTCGCGGACTGGCAGCACACCAATGGCCGCGACCGCCGGATCGGGTTGGTCCACGCCCTCACCAACGGCACCGCGCTCGCCTTCACCCTCGCCTCAATCGGGCTCCGCGGGCGCGGGCGGCGGCGGGAGGGGCGCCTGGCCAGCGCCGCCGGCTGGGCCTGCATGGTCGTCGGCGGCTATCTCGGCGGGCACATGGTCTATCGCCGCCGGATCGGCGTCGACCATGCCGACCGCAGCCCGGAGCCCCGCGACTTCACGCCCGTGCTGCCGCTCGCCGAGCTGGAGGAGAACCGGCCCCGCCGGGTCGAGCTCCGCGACGAGAACGCCCGGCAGGACATCGGCATCGTCCTCGTCCGCCGCGGCGGGCACGTGCATGCGCTGGGCGCGCGCTGCTCCCACCTGGGCGGCCCGCTGGACCAGGGCTGGGTGCTCGGCAACGCGCTCGTCTGTCCCTGGCATGGCTCGAGATACGACCTGGAGACGGGCTGGCCGGAGAGCGGCCCATCCACCTGCCCGCAGCCGCGCTACGAGACCCGCCTGCGGGACGGCATCGTCGAGATCCGGCGGGAGCAGGAGCCGGGCGACGAGATCGTCACCGCCGCCGACCTGCCGCCCGTGCCGCGCGATGCCGCGCCGGGTCAGGGCCGGAAGGCCGACGAGGTGCTCACCGAGCATCACCAGCTGATCCGCCGGCTGTTCGAGACCATCGAGGCGATGCCGCGCCACCAGCCGGACCGCCGCGACCTGATGCGGACCCTCGCCTCCGAGCTCGAGATCCACGAGCATGTCGAGGACCACATCTTCTACCCGGCCGTTCGGCCGGTCAGCGAGGACGTGGCCGTCGCCCATTCCGAGCACCGCCAGCTGGCCGACCTGCTCGCCATGACCCTGAAGCTCGACACCGCCAGCCCGGAATTCGAGGAGCACCTGCGGGCGCTCCATGCCGCGGTGGACCATCATGCGGGCTCGGAGGAGCGGTCCATGTTCCGCGAGGCCCAGCGCCTCGGCGAGGCCCGCCTGCGCGCGCTGGGCCAGGCGCTGGAGGCGATGATCGAGCAGCAGCGGACCAGCCGCTTCCAGCGGGCCTTCCGCGACCTCAAGATCCGGCTGCTGGAAGGCGTCTAGCCGGCGAAGCCCGCCCACTCCGCCCGGATCTCCGCCATCCGCGCCGCCAGCTCCTCCGCCCGGCCGATCTCCTCGGTGAAGCCCATGGGCCGGAAATCGGCCATGCGCATCGGGTAGAGGATGCCGTCGAGATGGTCGTACTCGTGCTGGACGACGCCGGCATGGAAGCCCGTCACCTCCGCCGCGACCGCCCTGCCGTCGCAATCGACGCCCCTGTAGCGGAGGCGCGCGAAGCGCGGCACCGCGGCGCGCAGGCCGGGGATCGAAAGGCACCCCTCCCAGCGCAGCTGCCGCTCCTCGCCGACCGGCTCGATCACCGGGTTGATCACGACGGTATTGCCGATGACCGCATCGCCCGCCGCCCCGGTCGAGCGGTGCGGCTGCACCCGGAAGACGAAGAGGCGCAGCGGCACATGCACCTGCGGCGCGGCGAGCCCCGCCCCCGGCGCATCCTCCATGGTGTCGAACATGTCCCGCACCAGGCGGCGGATCTCGGGCGCGCCGGGGTCGGCGACGGGGCGGCAGCGCTCGAGCAGGACGGGGTGGCCCATGCGGGCGATCTTCAGAACGGCCATGGGCGGAGCCTAGCAGCCTGCCCGTCGGCGGCGAGACTTGACCTCGGGCGGAAAATACCCCATCTCAACCGTTGACGGCCAGCGATCCACTCCTCTAGGGTCCGGCCTGCTTCCCTGGGGCATAGGGTGCGCGACGCGCCCGGTGCCTTACTCCCTCCTTCCTTCCTTGGGACATCGCCGGCCATCGGCCCCGGCCCCGCTTCAGGGTCCGTGTTCATGGCACAGGCGGAAGGGCCGGACCCATGGCGCGCCACGCGCCGCGACCCCGGCCTCCATTGGGACCGTCCCGTCCCCTCGCATCCGGACGCACCGCGCCATGCATCTTTCCGAACTCAAGGCCAAGAGTCCCGCCGAGCTTCTCTCCTTCGCCGAGGAGCTGCAGGTCGAGAACGCATCCAGCCTGCGCAAGCAGGACATGATGTTCGCCATCCTCAAGCAGCTTGCCGAGAACGACCAGGCGATCTTCGGGGAGGGCACGCTCGAGATCCTGCCGGACGGCTTCGGCTTCCTCCGCAGCCCGCAGGCGAACTTCCTCCCCGGGCCCGACGACATCTACATCTCCCCCGCCCAGGTGCGCCGCTTCGGCTTGCGGACGGGCGACACGGTCGAGGGCCAGATCCGCGCGCCGAAGGATGGCGAGCGCTACTTCGCCCTCCTCAAGGTCAACGCCATCAATTTCGAGCCGCCGGAGGCGCTGCGCCAGCGGATCAACTTCGACAACCTGACACCGCTCTACCCCAACCGCCGCCTCAAGATGGAGAATCCGGAGGCGGAAGCGGTCGCCAAGGGGCCGAGCAAGGACTACACCCACCGCGTCATCGACCTGATCGCGCCGATCGGCATGGGCCAGCGTGCCCTGGTCGTCGCGCCGCCGCGCACCGGCAAGACGGTGATGCTGCAGAACATCGCCAAGTCGATCACCGCCAACCACCCCGAGGTCTTCCTCATGGTGCTGCTCATCGACGAGCGGCCGGAGGAGGTGACCGACATGGCCCGCACCGTGCGGGGCGAGGTCGTGGCGTCGACCTTCGACGAGCCGGCGACGCGCCACGTCCAGGTGACGGAGATGGTGCTCGAGAAGGCGAAGCGCCTGGTCGAGCACAAGCGCGACGTGGTGATCCTGCTGGATTCCATCACCCGCCTCGGCCGCGCCTACAACAGCGTCGTCCCCTCCTCGGGCAAGGTGCTGACAGGCGGCGTCGACGCCAACGCCCTGCAGCGGCCGAAGCGCTTCTTCGGCGCCGCGCGCAACATCGAGGAAGGCGGCTCGCTGACCATCATCGCCACGGCGCTGATCGACACCGGCTCGCGCATGGACGAGGTGATCTTCGAGGAGTTCAAGGGCACGGGCAACTCCGAGCTCGTCCTCGACCGCAAGCTCTCCGACAAGCGCACCTTCCCGGCGATCGACATCACCAAGTCCGGCACCCGCAAGGAGGAGCTGCTGGTGGATCGCGCGACGCTCGCCAAGATGTGGGTCCTGCGCCGCATCCTGAACCCGATGGGCACCCAGGACTCGATGGAGTTCCTGCTGGACAAGCTGAAGTACAGCAAGACCAACCAGGACTTCTTCGACGCGATGAACACCTGACACGAAGGGGGCGAAAGCCCCCTTCTCCATGTCCAGGTCCCCGGAGACCGAATGACACGCGAGGCCGAACCGCTCGCCGCCATCCTCCGCGCCGCCAGCTTCGCCGCCCGCGTCCACGCCACGCATCGCCGCAAGGGCGCCGCCGCCGAGCCCTATGTGAACCATGTGCTGGAGGTGGCCGAGATCCTCGCCGCCCAGGGCGCCCCGCCTGCCGCCATCATCGCCGGCCTGCTGCACGACACCGTCGAGGACAGCGATGCCGACCCGGTCCCGACCACCCTCGCCGATCTGGAAGCCGCCTTCGGCCCGGAGGTCGCCGGCATCGTCGCCGAGGTCTCGGACGACAAGTCGCTGCCGAAGGAGGTGCGCAAGGGCCTGCAGGTCCGCCACGCCGCCCGCGCCTCGGATGCGGCGAAGCAGGTGAAGCTCGCCGACAAGATCGCCAACCTCCGCACGCTGGGAAGCAGCCCGCCCGCCGGCTGGGACCACGCCCGCCGCCTCGAATATGTCGGCTGGGCCGGCCGCGTCGCCGCCGGCGCCAAGGGCGTGAATGCGGGGCTCGACGCGCTCTTCGACGAGACCTATCGCCACGCGGTCGCCCGCCTGGCGGAGGAAGCACGAGGGGGGTGAGGTATCCGGGACGCCGGCCGGCTTGGGGGGTCTGATCCCGGGCCGCATGGAGGGGGGGGGGAGCGGCCCGGAACTGCGCAACCGGCGTCCCGTCGACCAAACATGGCATGTTCGGTCCCCGATTGTGAGTCCCAAGCCAATGACAGTACCGATAGCTGATCTGCCCCTGGCGCATCAAAGCGTGAGGCGGCATGGTGCGACGCCCCTCGTCCCGGGAGATGCGACATGTCCGACCAGGCGCCCTCGGCGCTGCCCCGCCGCGCCCTGCTCGGCGGCTTTCTCGCCGCCCCCATGCTGGCCAAGGCCCAGCCGGCCTTCCCTGCCCGCCCGGTCTCGCTGATCGTCCCCTTCCCGCCCGGCGGCACCACCGATGTCGTCCTGCGCGCCCTGGCCGAGGGCGCCTCCCGCCAGCTGCCGCAGCAGGTGATCGTCGACAACAAGCCGGGGGCGGCGAATACCCTGGGCGCCGCCGCCGTCGCCCGCGCCCGGCCGGATGGCTACCTGCTGACCCAGCTTCCCGCCTCCGCCATCCGCGTGCAGCTCCTGCAGAAGCTGACCTATGACACGCTGCGCGACTTCACCCCCGTCCTCAGCGTCACCGGCTATACCTTCATGGTCATCGCCAAGGCGGGCCGCTTCCCCAATGGCTGGGCCGACTTCGTCGCCGAGGCGCGGCGCCGCCCGGGCCAGCTCGCCTTCGGCTCCACCGGCGCCAACGGCACCCCGCACGTCACCATGGCGGAGCTGGCGTCGAAGGAAGGGATCGAGCTGATCCATGCCCCCTTCCGCGGCGATGCCGACGGCTCTCAGGCGCTGCTCGGCGGGCATATCGACGTCATGGCCGGCGGCTCCGGCCTCGGCGCGCTGGCCGACGGCAACCAGGCGGCCATCCTCAATGTCTGGACGGCGGAGCGCCTGGTGCGCTGGCCCGATGCGCCGACGCTGAAGGAGCTCGGCTACGGCATGGTGGTGACGACGCCCTTCGGCATCGTCGCTCCCGCCGGCCTCGACCCGGCGGTGACGCGCACCCTGCACGACGCCTTCGCCACGGCGCAGAAATCGGAGGAGTTCCGCGCCCTCCTCGCCCGCTACGACATGCCGGACGAGTACCGCGACAGCGCGGCCTATGCCGCCGACCTGCGCGAGACCGTGGCGCGGGAGGAGGCGCTGATCCGCCGCCTCAACCTCACCGCCGGCTGATGCAGGCCGAGGTCGCGGCGCTGGAGCGCGCCTGCCTCACCGCGCTGCCGGCGCCGCGCCAAGCCTTCGACGGGCCCTTCGTGGCGAAGCTCTTCCTCGGCGGCACCGGCCGCGGCAATGCCGTGAGCTCCCTCGACCCCGCGCCCGACCCGGCGCTAGCCGAGCGTGTCGCGCGGATCGAGGCGCTCTACGCCCGCCACGGCCTGCCCTGCCGCTTCCGCCTGACACCGCTCGACCCGCCCGGGCTCGAGCCGCTGCTCGTCGAACGCGGCTATGCCAAGGGCGAGGAGACCCTGGTCAATGCCGGCCCCCTGCCGGCGAGGCCCGATCCCGCCGCCCGCCGTCTCGACGGCCCCGGGCCCGACTGGATGGCGATGGTGGCGACCGCCGAGTACCAGACCGAGGCCCGCCGCGCCGAAAAGCTCCGCATGCCGGAGATCCTGGCCACGCCCGGCGGCTGGTTCCTGCTGCGGGAGGACGGCGTGGATGCCGCCTGCCTCTTCGCCGTGGTGGACGGCCCGTATTGCGGCATCTTCGACCTGGCGACCCGCCCGGAATTCCGCCGCCGCGGCCTCGGCGGGCGGCTGATCCGCGCCGCCGCCCACTGGGCCGCGAGCCTCGGCGCCGCCCGCCTCTGGGCCCAGGTGGCGTCAACCAACACGGCATCCCTCGCCCTGCAGCGCCGCGTCGGCCTCGTGGAGGTCTATCGCTACCGCTACCGCATCCGGCCGCTCAGCGCGCCCTGAGCCGCGGCTCCGCCGCCGCCTTCTCCACCAGGATGTCGAGCACCGCGCGCACCCGGCGCGGCAGGCTGTGGCTGCCCGGCCAGGCGGCGTGCACGTCGCGCGGCTCCGCCCGCCAGCCCGGCAGCACCGGCACCAGCAGCCCCGCCTCGATTTCCTCCGCCACGCCCCAGGGCGCCAGCAGGGCGATGCCGAGCCCGGCCTGCGCCGCCAGATGCGTGGTGTCGACGCTGTCGGCGCAGAAATGCCCATGCGTCTCGACGGTCACGCTGCGGCCCTCGGGCCCCTCCAGCGTCAGCAGGCTGCTGCTCCGCCCGATCGTCAGCCGACAGAAATCATGCTGCGCCAGCTCCTCCGGCGCCTGCGGCACCCCGGCCCGCCGCAGGTATCCCGGCGAAGCGAAGAGCGCGAAGTCGATCCGTCCGAGCTTCCTCACGATCAGCGACTGCTCGCGGATCGGCCCGAAGCGGATGGCGAGGTCGATGCCCTCGCCAACCATGTCCACCTGCTTCGGGTCGAGCCGCACGTCGAGCGTGACCTTCGGGTTCGCCTGCAGGAAATCCGTGAGCCAGGGCAGCACCACCGCGTTGAAGAAGGCGGCGACGCAGGCGACGCGCACCGGCCCGGCCAGCGAGGCCTGCGCGCTGCGCAGGCTGGCCTCCGCCTCGTCCAGCCGGTCGAGGATGCTGACCGCCTCGGCATGGAAGGCCTGCCCCGCCTCGGTGGTGGTGAGGCCGCGCGGCGAGCGCAGCAGCAGCGGCACGCCGAGCCGCCCCTCCAGCTCGCCGATGATGCGGGAGACGCTCGGCTGGCTCATCGCCAAGTCGCGGGCGGCGCGGGTGATGTTCCCGGTCTCCACCACGCGCCGGAAGACCGAGAGCTGCTGCAGCCTGTCCATCGACCGGAAAATTTCCTGCCGGAATTGTTCCGGACAATGCCAGTTCTGTTGAGAAAGACTAGACCGTAAAGACCGTGCTGCCGGTCGTTTTCCGCCCCTCCAGGGCCCGATGCGCCTCGGCGGCATCCTTCAGCGCGTAGGTCTGGTTGACGGCGATCCTGACGCCGCCCGACTTCACCACCTCGAACAGGTCGCGTGCCGTCGCCACCAGGTCCTCGCGCTTGGCGGTGTAGGTGTTGAGCGTCGGCCGGGTGACGTAGAGCGATCCCTTGGCCGCCAGCACACCGAGATCGGTCGTGACCGGGCCGGAGGCATTGCCGTAGGTGACCATCAGCCCGAAGGGGCGGAGGCAGTCGAGCGAGGTGGTGAAGGTGTCCTTGCCGACGCTGTCATAGACGACCGGCAGCATCGCCCCGCCGGTGATCTCCCTGACGCGCGCGGGGATGTTCTCGCTCGTCAGCAAAGCATGGTCGGCGCCGAGCGAGGTGACGAGCTCCGCCTTCTCCGGCGTCGAGACCACGCCGATGACGGTGGCGCCCAGATGCTTCGCCCATTGCACCAGGATGCTGCCGACGCCGCCGGCCGCCGCATGCACCAGGATGGTGTCGCCCGGCTTCACCGCATAGGTGCGCTTGACGAGGAACTGCGCCGTCATCCCCTGCAGCATCATCGCCGCCGCCTGGGTGAAGTCGATGCCCTCGGGGATCTTCACCAGACGGTCCGCCGGGGCGCAGCGCGCCTCCGCATAGGCGCCGAGCGCGCCGGCATAGGCCACGCGGTCGCCGACCTTGAGCTCGGTCACGCCGTCGCCCACCGCCTCGACGACGCCAGCGCCCTCCATGCCGACCGTCACCGGCATGCTCGGCGCCTTGTAGAGGCCGGTGCGGAAATAGACGTCGATGTAGTTCAGCCCCACCGCATGGTGGCGCACCAGTACCTCGCCCGGCTTCGGGCCGGGCAGCGGCACCTCCTCCCAGACCAGCTTCTCGGGGCCGCCATGTTCATGGACGCGGATGGCATGGTTCATAGCAGGATTCCTTGCGGCGCCGTCGGTGCAGCGGGAGAGGGGCGGAACAGGGGGAGCGCTGCCGCTTCCTCGCGCGAAACCCCACGGGCTTCAAGGGCCAGGAGGAAACGCTTGGCCGCGATCCCCCCATCCCCCGAATACCCGCCGATCCCTCCGCCGGCGGCGATGACGCGATGGCAGGGGATGATGATCGGGATGGGGTTGGCGCCGTTCGCCTGGCCGATCGCCCGCGGCGAGCCGCAGCCGATCTCCCGCGCGATGTCGATGTAGCTGCGCGTCTGCCCCGGCGGGATGCGGCAGAGCGCGGCCCAGACGCTTCGGCGGAAGGCGCTGCCCTGCGGCGCCAGCGGCAAGTCGAACCGCACCCGCTTGCCGTCGAAATAGTCGTGCAGCTGCGCCACGGCCTCGCGCAGCACCGGCGTCGGGGCCGGGTTGTCGATGCCATGGGCCCGGCCCCAGTCGAGGGCCAGGATGGCGCCGTCCTCCTCGAAGACGGTGATCTCGCCGAGGGGCGTATGCAGGGTCAGGTGCGGCATGGCGGGATCATGGCACACCCGGCACAGGACGTCGTCAAGCACGGCCCTGGCCGGCAGGGGGTGGCACCGCTACATGAAGGGCGACCTCCAGGAAGCCCCCCGCCATGGCCGAACTCGCCGACCCGCCGCCCTTCTTCCGGGCGCATGTCTTCGTCTGCTGCAACCGCCGCCCCGATGGCCACCGCCGCGGCTCCTGCGCCGCCCGCGGCAGCGAGGCGCTGCGCGACTACATGAAGGCCCGCGCCAAGGAGCTTGGCCTCGCGGGCATCCGTATCAACCAGGCCGGCTGCCTCGACCGCTGCGAGTTCGGCCCGACGCTGGTGATCTACCCCGAAGGCATCTGGTACCGCCCCGAGACGCGGGAGGATATCGACGAGATCCTCGCCGCCCATCTGCAGGAGGGCGGCCGCGTCCCCCGCCTGATGCTGACGGAAAGGGACATCCCGCCGCCCAAGGCGTGACCGATGCATGAGGATGTGATCTTCGCCCTGGCCTCCGGCGCCGGCCGGGCCGCGGTGGCGGTGCTGCGCCTCTCCGGCCGCGGCACTGGCGCGGTGGTGGAAGCCCTGGCCGGCCGCCTGCCGCCGCCGCGCCACGCCTCCCTCCGCCGCCTCCGCCACCAGGGCGAGCTGCTGGACGAGGCGCTGGTTCTCTGGTTCCCCGGCCCCGCGAGCTATACGGGCGAGGACAGCGCCGAGCTCCATCTGCATGGTGGCCCCGCCATCCTCGCCGGCGTGGCGGAGGCGCTGGTCGCCCTAGGCGCCCGCCCCGCGGAGCCCGGCGAGTTCACCCGCCGCGCCTTCCTCCACGGCAAGCTGGACCTGACGGCGGCGGAGGGCATCGCCGACCTCATCGTCGCCGAGACCGCCGGCCAGCGCCGCCAAGCCCTGCGCCAGGCCGGCGGAGCGCTGGCCAGCCTCTATGGCGGCTGGACGGAGCGCCTGACGGCCCTGCTCGCCCGGCAGGAAGCCTTCATCGAATTCGAGGAGGAGGACCTTCCCGCCGATCTCAGCGACACCGTCGCCATGGCCGCTGCCGCGCTGCGGGCCGAGATCGCCGCCCATCTTGCCGATGGCGGCCGCGGCGAGCGGCTGCGCGAGGGGTTGCACGTCGCCATCCTCGGTGCCCCCAATGCCGGCAAGTCCTCCCTGCTGAATGCCCTGGCCGGGCGCGAGGCTGCCATCGTCTCCGCCCGCGCCGGCACGACGCGCGACGTGGTGGAGGCGCGGCTCGACCTTGGCGGCGTGCCCGTCACCCTGGCGGACACGGCAGGCCTCCGCGACGCCACGGACGAGATCGAGGCGGAGGGCATCCGCCGCGCCCGCCGCCGCGCCGAGGAGGCCGACTTCCTCCTCCTCCTTTTCGCCGCCGACGAGGAGCCGGATGCGGAGACGCTGGCCTGGCGCCGCCCGGATGCGCTGGTCGTCCTCAGCAAATCCGATCTGGGGCCCTCCTGGCACGACCTCGATGGCCTGCCCGTCTCCGCCCGCACCGGCGAGGGCCTCGCTTCCCTCCGCACCCGCTTGGAAGCGGAGGCCTTGGCCCGCGCAGGCGCCGTGGGCGAGACCTTGTTGACCCGCCCCCGCCATCGTGCCGCCCTGCAGGACGCCCTGGCCTGGCTCGATGCCCTGGCGTCCGCTCCTCTCCCCGAACTCCGTGCCGAGGCCCTGCGCGCCGCCCTGCGCGCCATCGGCCGCATCACCGGCCGGGTGGGCGTGGAGGCGGTGCTGGACGTTGTCTTCGGCGAATTCTGCATCGGGAAATAAGATGGACGACGACCTTCGCGCCGCCTGGACCCGCCACGCCGCCGCCCGCCAGCGCTTCCTGGAGATGGCAGCCCGCGCCCTCCCGCCCGCCAAGCTGGCCGAGCAGGCCCGCCGCCTCGGCCTGCAGCTGGATCGGGAGCTGGCCCAGGTCGGCGACGAGGAGTTGGCCTATGCCATCGACCTTGCCATCTACGCGGCCCCGCCTGGGCGCAGCCGCGCCATCGACCGCATCGCCCGGCAGCATGCCCGGCTGACGAGCGAGGCCGCGCTTGTCCTCAATGCCCTGAGCCATGCCTGGCTGTCGGTCTTTCGCGTCGAGGACAACCACCCCGAAGCCGGCCTGCTGCTGGAGGACACGCTGCTCGGCGGCCAGGTCTGGACGCTCGACGAGGGCCTGGCCGAAGCGGCGGAGCCCGGCAGCCTCGTCGCCACCCGCCTTGGCCGCGTCCGCGGCTATGCCATCACCACCGGCGTCCATCTGGTGCTCGACGAGCCGGCCCTCGCCAGCATCCGGGAGGCGCTGCACCGTAGCGGCCTTGCCCCTGCCGAGCTTCTGGAGGATGCCCGGTTCACCGAGGGCCTGTGGCGCCGCGCCTTGGGCTTCGGCCCCGGCTGAGAGGTGCTATACGCCCCCGCATGTTCGACATGACATGCGATGTGGTGGTGATCGGCGGCGGCCATGCCGGCTGCGAGGCCGCGGCCGCCGCCGCCCGCTGCGGCGCCCAGACCCTGCTGCTGACCCACAGGCTCGAGACCATCGGTGAGATGTCATGCAACCCGGCCATCGGCGGCATCGGGAAAGGTCACCTCGTCCGCGAGATCGATGCCCTCGACGGGCTGATGGCCCGCGCCGCCGACGCCGCCGGCATCCATTTCAAGCTGCTCAACCGCAGCAAGGGCCCCGCCGTCCGCGGCCCCCGCGCCCAGGCCGACCGCCGCCTGTACCGTGAGGCGATGCAGGCGCTCCTGCGCGCGACACCCGGCCTCGACCTGCTGGCCGAGGCTGCCGATGACCTTCTCCTCGACGCTGCCGGCCGCATCACCGGCGTGGTGACGGCCAACGGCCGCTGCATCGGTGCCGCCGCCGTCGTCATCACCACCGGCACCTTCCTGCGCGGCGAGATCCATATCGGCGAGCGCCGCATCCCCGCCGGCCGCGCCGGCGAGGCGCCGTCGCTCGGCCTTGCGGAGACCCTTCGCCGCCTCGGCCTGCCCCTGGCCCGGCTGAAGACCGGCACGCCCCCGCGCCTCGACGGACGCAGCATCGACTGGGCCGGCCTCGAAGCCCAACCTGGCGACGACCCGCCCGAGCCGCTCTCCTGGCTCACCGAGCGCATCGCCAACCGCCAGGTCGATTGTGCGATCACCGCGACCACGCCCGAGACCCATGCGCTGATCCGCGCCAACCTGCATCGCAGCGCCGTCTATGGCGGCCGCATCGCCGGGACCGGCCCACGCTACTGCCCCTCGATCGAGGACAAGGTGGTTCGCTTCGCCGAACGCCAGCGCCACCAGATCTTCCTGGAGCCCGAGGGGCTGGAGGACGACACGGTCTATCCCAACGGGATCTCGACGAGCCTGCCGGAGGATATCCAGGCCGCGCTGATCGCCTCGATCCCCGGCCTCGGGCGCGCGCGCATCCTCCGCCCTGGCTATGCCATCGAGTATGATTTTGTCGACCCTCGCTCCCTCCTGCCGACACTGGAATTGCGGGTGACGCCCGGCTTGTTTCTCGCCGGCCAGATCAACGGCACCACCGGCTATGAGGAAGCGGCAGCCCAGGGCCTGATGGCAGGGCTCAATGCGGCCTGCCGTGCCGCGGGCACCCAGCCGAACCGCGTCCTCACCCGCGGCGAAGCCTATACGGGCGTGCTGATCGACGACCTCGTGCTGCAGGGTGTGACGGAGCCCTACCGCATGCTCACGGCCCGTTCCGAGTACCGCCTTGCACTCCGGGCCGACAATGCCGGCTTGCGCCTGACCGATCGCGGCCTCGCCTGGGGCTGTGTCGGCCCCGAGCGCGCCGCGCAGCACGCCCTCTTCAAGGCGGAGGTTGCCAATGCCCTGGCCCGCGCCCGGTTGGATGGGCGGACGCCGGCGCAATATGCCGCTGCCGGCGTCGCGGTGAATCAGGATGGCCGCTGGCGCTCGGCGCTGGAGACACTGGCCCTGCCCGCGCTCTCGTCGAGCGAGACTGAGCGGGTGTTTCCTTGGCTGCTGGAGCTGCGGCCGAAGGTCAGGGCCGAGCTGGAAGCCCAGGCGCTCTACGCCCCCTATCTGGAGCGTCAATCGGCCCAGCTCCGGATCCTGGAACGGGAGGAGACGCTCTCCATTCCTGCCGCTCTCGATTTCACCCAGGTCCCTGGTCTTTCCAGCGAGATGCGCCAGCGCCTCGCGGCCTCCCGGCCGGCGACCCTCGGCGGCGCCGGCCGTGTCCCTGGTGTCACCCCCGCCGCCCTGGCAGCCCTGGCCGTCCATCTCCGTCGAGCGGAGGCGCGTTTCACGTGAAACAGTCCGACAACCCGCTGGCGGATGTTCCACGTGAAACAGAGGCCCGCCTGCGGGACTATCTTGCGCTTCTGCTCCGCTGGAATGCCCGCATCAACCTCGTCGCCAGGGCCGATGATGACACGCTTTGGACACGGCACATTCTCGACTCCGCCCAGCTTGCCCCCCTGCTTCCCGACGCGCCTGGCCCCCTCGTCGATCTCGGCTCCGGCGCCGGCTTTCCGGGCCTTGTCCTCGCCCTGCTGGGCGGCCGCGAAACCCACCTCGTCGAGTCCGACCGCCGCAAGTCTGCCTTCCTGCAGGAAGCCACCCGTACCCTTGGCCTTTCGAGCGTCACCATCCACCCGACCCGCATCGAAGCTGCCCGCCTGCCCCCGGCCGCCGTCATCACCGCTCGCGCCCTCGCCCCACTCCCCGCTCTGCTGAGCTACGCCCACCGCCTTCTCGCCTCCCGGGGCATCGCCCTGTTCCCGAAGGGCCGCACGGCCACGGAGGAATTGACGGCCGCCGCCTCCGCCTGGACTATGCGCGTCGAGCGGTTCCCAAGCCGCACCGACCCCGATTCCGCCATCCTCCGGCTCAGTGAGATCCGCCCTGTCAGCGCCCAAGCCTGACCGCGCCGCCCCGCGCGTCATCGCCTTTGCCAACCAGAAGGGTGGCGTCGGCAAGACCACCACCGCTATCAACCTCGCCACCGCCCTGGCCGCCGGAAGCCGCGTGCTGCTGGTCGATCTCGACCCGCAGGGCAACGCCTCCACCGGCCTCGGCATCGACCGCAGCGCCCGCGGCGCCGGCACCTATGCGCTGATGATCGAGGACAAGCCCCTCGCGGAGGTGCTGCGCCCCACCGCCGTCCCCAACCTGACCCTCATTCCCGCCGATGGCGACCTCGCCGGCGCGGAGGTGGAGCTTGTGGGCTTCGATGACCGGGAGCGCCGCCTCCGTCACATCCTCACCACCGCCCCCGAGCTCACCGGCGCCTTCGACTACATCTTCTTCGATTGCCCGCCCTCGCTCGGCCTGCTGACGCTGAATGCCCTGGTCGCCGCCCATGGCGTCCTCGTGCCCCTGCAGACCGAGTTCTTCGCCCTGGAAGGCGTCAGCCAGATCACCAAGACCATCGACCGGGTCCGTCGCGCGCTGAACCCTTCCCTCGCCCTCGAGGGCATCGTGCTGACCATGTATGACCGCCGCAACAACCTCTCGGAGCTGGTCGCGCAGGACGTCCGCGGCTTCTTCAAGGACAAGGTGTTCGAGACCGTGATCCCACGGAACATCCGCATCACCGAGGCGCCCTCGCACGGCCTGCCGGTCAGCCTCTACGATCCGCGCTCGCCCGGCGCCCAGGCCTATGCCGCCCTCGCCGTCGAATTCCGCCGCCGCGACGGGACGCTGCCATGAAGTCCCCCCGCCTCGGCCGCGGCCTCTCCGCGTTGCTCGGCGATGCGCCCGCCGCCGCACCCGCCATCAGCGACGCCCTCCGCACCCTGCCCATCGAGCTTCTGGAGCCGGGCCCCTTCCAGCCTCGCGGCCCCATCGAGCCCGCCGCCCTGCAGGAGCTGGCGGAGAGCATGCGCGAGCACGGCGTCCTCCAGCCCATCCTCGTCCGCGAGAAGCCGGGCCAGGCCGGCCAGTACCAGATCATCGGCGGCGAGCGCCGCTGGCGCGCAGCCCAGCTCGTGCCCCTGCATGAGGTTCCCGTCGTCATCCGTGACCTCAGCGACCGCGAGGCCATGGCCGCCGGCCTGGTCGAGAACCTGCAACGCCAGGATCTCAACGCCCTGGAGGAGGCCGACGGTTATCGCCGCCTGCTGGAGGAGTTCGGCCTCACCCAGGACAAGCTCGGCCAGGCCGTCGGCAAGAGCCGCAGCCATGTCGCCAACACGCTGCGCCTGCTCGCCCTGCCCGACCGGGTGCGGGAGCTGCTGCGCGACGGCGCCCTCACCGCCGGCCATGCCCGCGCCCTGCTGACCGCCCCCGACCCCATCGGCCTCGCCCTGCAAATTGTCGATCGTGGCCTCAATGTCCGCCAGGCCGAAGCCCTGGCCGCCGCCAAGCCGCGGGACCCGGCGGAACGCCCCGCCCGTGCGGAACCCGAAGTCGCCGCCCTGGAGCGCGAGCTGTCGGAGCGCCTTGGCCTCCGCATCAGCATCCGCAGCAGCGGTCGCGGCGGCCAGGTGACGATCGCCTACCGCGACCTCGACCAGCTCGACGGCGTCATCCGCCTTCTGCAGGGCGGCTGATCAGCGCCTTGCTGCCGCCTGCCGCGCCAGGCCGGTGATGGCATTCCGCGCGACCACCTCGCCCGGGATGCCGGTGGTCTTCGTTCGCCGCTCGGCCTCGAGCAGCGCCGTCCCTGCCGCGTCCAGCGCTTCCGGCCGCCACAGCCGCAGCGCCCGCTCGAAGGCCGGCTTGTGGCGGAAGAAGACCGGCGGCCTCAGCCCCTCCACCGCCGCCGAGGCCGCCGCCCCGCCGGCCACGGCCAGCGCGGCCAGATGCAGCCGCTGTACGTGCCGGAGCGCGGCGCGGACCACCTGCACCGCATTCGCCCCCTCGGCGAAGGCCGTGCCGAGCGCCCGGTCGGCCACCGCCACCTCCCCCGCCATGGCCGCCATCAGCGCCTCCTCGAGGTCGAGCGCGGACCCCTCGGCGATGCAGGCCAGCACGTCCTCCGGCGTCACCCGCCCGCCCGCGCCGACGAAGAGCGCCAGCTTCTCCAGCTCGCGCCGCAGCAGCATCCGGTCCTCGCCCAGCCGCTGCGCCATCCATTCAACGGCCGCCGGCTCGGCCGAGACGCCGAGGTCCCGCAGGATCTGCCCGATCGAGGCGGTAAGCTCCGCCCCCCGCTCCCGGTAGCAGGCGATCACCGCGCCCTGCGCGGCCCCCTCCACCGCCTTGTAGAGCGCGCTGCCGGTCCTGAGCTCCGGCGCCTCCAGCACGACGAGCCCCGGGCCGGGCCCCGCCAGCGCCGCCTTGGCCGCCGCCACCGGCGCCGCCCCATCGCCGATCTCCCGGACGCGGACGAGGCATCGCCCGCCTGTCAGGGGCGAGCTTGCAGCCTCCATGGCCAGCTGCCCCGGGCTCCGCAGCGCCTCCCGCCCGAGCTCTACCAGCCGCAGCGCATCGCCCTCGGTGACCTGCCGCACCAGCGCCTCCGCCCTCTCGCGGATCAGCCCCGGGTCGTCGCCATGCAGCAGCACCACCCGGCAGGCACCGGGATCGGCCAGGAAAGCCGGGACCCGCCTTGCATCGAGCTTCGCCATCAGCCCGTTGCCCGCTGCTCCCTCTGCCGGCGCAGCGCCATCGCCACCTGCCGCGTCACCTCCTCGGATAGGTCGTCCATCAGCCGCACCAGCGCCGCATCGCGCGAGGTGTCGGCCGAGAAGAATTGCAGGTCCGGGATGTTGAAAGAGTCGATGTTCCGGTACGGGATGCCCGAGGCGGCGATCCGCTGCGGCGAGGCGGCCAGGGTGTTCAGGTTCCAGCTGCCGCTGAGGGTGAAGCGGATGCGCGTCGGCGTGCCGTCCTGCCGGTAGCCCAGCACCTCCGCCCCAAGGTCGACACTGACATTCAGCAGGTAGCGCGCCGGCGTTCCCGGCACGCTCTCCTCCATCCGCCGCTGCAGGCTCCGCCGCAGCAGCTGGCCCGTCCGCTCGTAGAGCGGCCCGATGCGCACCGCGGCAAGCTCCGCCTCGAGCCCCGCCTCGCTGCCGTCCTCGGCCGTGATCGGCCCGTAGAGCGGACGAAAGCCACAGGCCGAGAGGCCCAGCAGCCCCCCGAGCAGCCCGCGCCTAGACCACGAAATTGACGACACGTCCCGCGACATGGATGCGCTTCCGGATGGGGCGGCCGGCGATGGAACGCTGCACGTTCTCCTCGGCCTCGGCCAGGGCGAAGATCATAGCCTCATCGGCCTCGGCGGGCACCTCGATCGTTGCGCGCAGCTTGCCGAGGACCTGCACGGCCAGCGTCAGCGTCTCCGCCTTCAGCAGCGCGGGGTCGGCCTCCAGCCAGGGAAGGTCGGCGACCAGCGCCTGCTCGCCCGGCCGCAGCATCGCCCAGAGCTCCTCCGCCAGATGCGGCATCATCGGCCCGGAGAGCCGCACCAGCGCCTCCAGCGCCTCGCGCCGCACCACACCCGGCACTGCCCCGGCATCGCTCACCGCATTGGCGAATTCATGGATCCGCGCCACGGCGACGTTGAAGGCAAAGCCCTCCAGCGCCTCGGTCACCGAGGCGATGGTCCGGTGCGTCGCCTGCCGCAGCTTCCGCCCCGCGCCCTCTGCCGCCTCCGGCGAGGTCCCAGGCGGCGGCAGCTCGCCGAGCGCGCCCGCCACCAGCCGGTAGAGCCGCTGCGTGAAGCGGTACGCCCCCGCCACGCCGCTCTCCGTCCACTCCATGTCCCGCTCCGGCGGGTTGTCGCTGAGGATGAACCAGCGCGCCGTATCCGCCCCGTAGCGGCCGATGATGGCCCCCGGGTCGACGGTGTTGCGCTTCGACTTCGACATCGCCTCGACGCGCCCGATGACGACCGGCGTGTTGCCGTCCTTCAGCCGTGCGGAGCGCGTGCCGTCGGCGGCCAGGCTGAACTCCACCTCCTCCGGGTAGAGCCAGCGCCCGTCGGCCGACTTGTAGCTCTCATGCGTCACCATCCCCTGGGTGAAGAGCCCGGCGAAGGGCTCCCGCACCTCGAGATGCCCGGTCTCCCGCATGCCCCGCGTGAAGAACCGGCTGTAGAGCAGGTGCAGGATCGCATGCTCGATCCCGCCGATATACTGGTCGACCGGCAGCCAGGCATCGACCGCCTCGCGCACCACCGGCTCGGCGGCCTGCGGCGAGCAGAAGCGCGCGAAGTACCAGCTGCTGTCGACGAAGGTGTCGAAGGTATCCGTCTCCCGCCGTGCAGCCTTGCCGCAGCGCGGGCAGTCGACATGCGTCCAGCTTGGGTGATGGTCCAGCGGATTGCCCGGCCGCGAGAAGTCCACGTCGTCCGGCAGCCGCACCGGCAGGTCGGATTTCCGCACCGGCACCACGCCGCAGGCCTCGCAATGGATCACCGGGATCGGGCAGCCCCAGTAGCGCTGCCGCGACACGCCCCAGTCCCTGAGGCGCCAGTTGACGACGCCCGTGCCCTGCCCGCGCTCCTCCAGCGCCTCGATCGCCCGCCGCTTCGCCGCCGGCACGTCGAGCCCGTCGAGGAAGCCCGAGTTGAAGATCGCCCCGTCGCCCGTATAGGCCGCATCCCCGAGCGCGAAGCTCGCGGCATCCGCCCCCGGCGGCAGCACCACCGGCTTGATCTCCAGCCCGTACTTCCTGGCGAATTCGAAGTCCCGCTCGTCATGCCCCGGGCAGCCGAAGATCGCGCCCGTGCCGTATTCCATCAGCACGAAATTGGCGATCCAGACGGGAAAGCTGACGCCGTCGAGGAAGGGATGCGCCACCCGGAAGCCGGTGTCGAAGCCGCGCTTCTCCGCCTGCTCGATCGCCACCTCGCTCGTCCCCATGCGCCGGCATTCGGCGACGAACTCCGCCGCCGCCGGGTCCTTCGCGGCGGCGGCCGCGGCCAGCGGATGCTCAGCGGCCACGGCCAGGAAGCTCATGCCGAACAGCGTGTCCGGCCGCGTGGTGAAGACCTCCACCTCCTCAAGGCCCGCCTGCGGCTCCGCCAGGCGGAAGCGCACCCGCGCCCCCTCGCTGCGGCCGATCCAGTTGGCCTGCATGGTCTTCACCCGGTCCGGCCAGCGCTCCAGCCCCTGCAGCGCCTCCAGCAACTCCGGCGCGAATTGCGTGATGCGGAAGAACCACTGGCTGAGCTGCTTCTTCTCCACCAGCGCCCCGCTGCGCCAGCCCCGCCCGTCGATCACCTGCTCATTGGCGAGCACGGTACCGTCCACCGGGTCCCAGTTGACCCAGGCCTGCTTCCGCTCGACCAGCCCCGCCTGCCAGAAGTCGAGAAAGAGCGCCTGCTGCTGCCCGTAATACTCGACATCGCAGGTGGCGAATTCCCGCGACCAGTCGAGCGAGAGGCCCATGCGCTTCAGCTCGGCGCGCATGTTGGCGATGTTGTCGTAGGTCCACTTGCCCGGATGGATGCCCCGCTCCCGCGCCGCATTCTCCGCCGGCAGGCCGAAGGCGTCCCAGCCCATCGGGTGCATCACCTGGTGGCCGCGCGCCCGCTTGTAGCGCGCCACCACGTCGCCGAGCGTGTAGTTGCGCACATGCCCCATATGGATCTTGCCGCTGGGATAGGGGAACATCTCGAGGACGTAGTATTTCGCCCGGTTGCCATCCGGCACGTCCGGCACGGCGAAGCATTGCCGGCGGTTCCATTCCTCCTGCCAGCGCGGCTCGGCGGCGGCGAAGTCGTAGCGGGTGTCGGGTTGCGGGGTATCGCTCATTGGGGACCAAAGGACTGAGTGGACACAGGGAATAGGCTGGCCTCCGCCATTAGGGAAGGGCATGCGGCCATCGCTGCCGTTGCTTATGCGAGACGGCAGCCTCACATAGGGGGTGCCCCTTCGCATGGACCGCTGATGCGCTTCCGCCTGCTCCTGATCCTGCTGCTCGGCCTTGCGCATCCGCTGCGCGCCCAGCCGCTCGAGGAGCAATACCGCAGCATCTTCTCCGTCGCCGCGCTCGGTGCGCCGGGGCCCTCGGTCGGCCTCGCCAGCAGCTTCACCCTGGTTTATCGCGGGCTGATGGGCCATGCGGCCTTTGCCGTGGCGCGCGAGGCCTCCGGCCGCTCCGCCTGGGGCTTCGCCGGCAGTGCCGCGCGGCCCGACCTCGCCGAGGCCGCCGCCCTCGCCAATTGCCGCCGCACCCTCGGCCCGATCGAGGCGGAATGCCGCATCCTCGCCCGCGATGCGGGCCTGGCCGACGGCCCCTCCGTGCCGCTGGTGCAGGGCAGCCTCGGCCCCTTCCGCTGGGCGCCGATGCTGCTCCGCCGCGGCCCGCAGGCGGCGCGCGGCGTCGTCATCTGGTCGCACGGCTATGGCGGCCCGGAGCGCGACAACCGCAGCGCCCCGACGCCCGGCTTCGTCTCCATCCTCAACGATGCCGGCTGGGACATCCTCCGCTTCGACCGCAACCCGGCCGAGGACGCGCTCTACACCAGCCTGCCCCGGCTGGTCGGCGGGCTGCAGGCGGTGCGCGCCGCCGGCTACCGCCACATCCTGCTCGGCGGCCAGTCCCGCGGCGGCTGGCAGGCGATCATGGCCGCGAGCGCCCGGCCGGAGTTCGTCGACGCGGTGATCGCCACCGCCCCCGCCGCCCATGGCGAGGCGAGCCGCGCCAACAGCCTCGTCTCCGGCCTCGAGGATTTCCGGCGGCTGCTTGCCGGCCTCCCGGCAGGCGGGCCACGCCTTGCCGTCGCCGTCTTCGAGGGCGACGACTTCGACCCGGACCCCGAGGCCCGTGCCAGGCTGCTCGAGGATGCATCCCGCAGCCGCCGCGCGCCCGTGCTGGCCCTCTGGCCCTCCGGCCCGCAGCCCGCCCCCATCCGCGGCCATGCCGGCGGCACCGACTGGCGCTTCACCGCCCTCTACGGCGCCTGCCTGCTGACCCTGGTGGAGGCCCCGGAGGCTGCCGCCCCCCGCGGCCTTCGCCGGACCCCCTGCGGCGGGGGCTGACGGCCCTTGCGCCTGCGGAACCGCCGCCCCTACCCTCGCCCGCATGAAATGCCCGCCCTTCGACTACCACGCGCCGTGCAGCCAGGCGGAGGCCCTGGCGCTGCTGGCCCGGCATGGGGAGGAGGGCAAGATCCTTGCCGGCGGCCAGAGCCTGGTGCCGACCATGGCCTTCCGCATGGCGCGGCCGGCGAGGCTGGTCGACATCAACCGCCTCGCGGAGCTGGACTACTGCCGCGCCGAGGGCGCACGGCTCCGCATCGGGGCGCTGGCCCGCCATGCCCGCTTCGAGCGCCCGGTGGCGCCCGGCCCGACCGGCCAGCTCCTGGCGCGGGCGGCGGAGCACATCGCCCATGCGCCGATCCGCACCCGCGGCACCTTCTGCGGCAGCCTCGCCCATGCCGACCCGGCCTCCGAATGGTGCTGCATCGCCCTCGCGCTGGGTGCCGAGATGCGGGTGCTGCGCGAGGGCGGCGAGCGGCGGGTCGCCGCCGCCGACTGGTTCCAGGCCGTCTTCACCACCGCCCTCGGCCCCGATGAGCTGCTGGCCGAGGCGAGCCTGCCCCTGCTCGGCCCCGACTGGCGCTGCGGCTTCGCCGAGTTCAACCGCCGCGCCGGGGACTTCGCCCTCGCCATGGCGGTGACCGCCCTACGCCTCGATGCCGCAGGTGCCGTCGCCGAGGCCCGCATCGCCCTCGGCGGCGTCGCCGGCACGCCGGTCCTGGCCGGGCCCGCCGCCGCCTCCCTGCTCGGCGCCCCGCCGACGCCCGACCGCCTCCGCGCCGCCGCCGCCCTCGCCGCCGAGGGCTTCGAGCCGACCGAGGATGCCCAGGTCCCCGCCGACTACCGCCGCGACCTGGTCCGCGCCATGACCCGCCGTGCCCTGGAAGGCTCGCTCGCCGCATGAACTGGACTGGCCGCCGCCTGCCCCGCACGGAGGATCCCGCCCTGCTCCGCGGCGAGGGCGCCTTCACCGCCGACCTGGCCGCCGGCACCCGCGCCGTGCGCTTCATCCGCAGCCCCTTCGCCGCCGGCCGCATCCTCTCGATCGCCGCGCCGGACCTGCCGCCCGGCGCCCTGCTCGTCACCGGCGCCGATCTCGAGGGCGTCGGCGCCATCCGGCCGGAGCTGTTCCGCTTCAACTACCGCGCCATCAGCCAGCCCGTGCTGCCGCGGGAGCGCGTGCATTTCGTCGGCCAGCCCGTCGCCGCCGTGGTCGCCGCCACGCCCGAACTCGCCGAGGACATCGCCGAGGCCGCCCTGCTCGAGATCGAGCCCGAGGACGCCCTCGTCACCATCGAGGATGCGCTGCGCCCCGGCGCCCCCACCCTGCACGCGGAGGCCCCGGGCAACGTCGTGGTGGACGGCACCATCCGCCACCCGGACTGCGAGGCCGCCTTCGCCCGCGCCGACCGGATCGTCGAATTCACCCTCCGCTCCGGCCGCCAGAACGCGACGCCGATGGAGGCCCGCGCCGGCCTCACCGCCTTCGACCGCGCGACGGGCCGCATCCGCCTCACCGCCTCCTGCCAGATGCCGCACATGCTCCGCACCGGCATCGCCACCTTGCTCGGCATGGCGGAGGCCGACCTGCAGGTCGTCGCCCCCGATGTCGGCGGCGGCTTCGGCCAGAAGATGGCCCTCTTCCCGGAATACCCGCTGCTGGTCTGGCTCGCCCGCCGCCACCGCGGCAGCTTCTGCTGGATCGAGGACCGCAACGAGAACCTGATCGCCTCCGCCCATAGCCGCGACCAGGTCCACCACCTCCGCGCCGCCTTCGCCGCCGACGGCACGCTGCTGGGGCTGGAGGCCGACATCCTCGCCAATACCGGCGCCTTCTCCTGCTACCCAACGACCTGCGGTGTGGAGCCGCTGATGGCGCTCGCCGAGTATCCCGGCCCCTACCGCCTCCCCACCTATTCGGCCCGTGCCCGGGCGGTGGCGACGCATACCTGCCCCGCTGCCCCCTATCGCGGCGTCTCCCGCCCCGTGGTCACCTTCGGGCTGGAGCGGCTGATGGACCGCGCCGCCGCCGCGCTCGGCCTCGACCCGGTGGCGCTCCGCCGCCGCAACCTCGTCACCGAATTCCCCCATGTGACGCCGACCGGCCTCACCCTCGACCAGGCCTCCTATGTCGAGGCGCTGGACCGCGCGGTGGCGGCCGCCGACATCCCGGCCTTCCGCGCCCGGCAGGAGGCCGCAAGACGCGCGGGCCGCTATCTCGGCCTCGGCCTCGCCGTCTTCAACGAGCGCACCGGCTATGGCACGCCCGCCTTCGCCGCCCGCGGCATGGGCATCGTGCCGGGCTACGAGGTGGTCGACATCGCCATGACCCCGGCCGGCGAGGTGGAGGTCCGCATCGGTGCCTCGCCCCATGGCCAGGGCCTCCGCACCGCCCTCGCCCAGGTGACGGCCGACCGCCTCGGCCTCGACCCGTCCCGCATCCGCGTCATCCATGGCGACACGGACCGCACGCCCTATGGCTGGGGGAGCTTCGCCAGCCGCGGCGCGGTCATCGCCGGCGGCGCCACCCAACTTGCCGCCGACAAGCTCGCCACCCGCCTCCGCCGTGCCGCCGCCCGCCTGCTGCAGGCCGAGCCCGACGCCGTCACCCTCCGCGACGGCGCCGCCTGGGCCGGCGAGGCCTCCATCCCCCTCACCGAGGTCGCCCGCCGCATCCACCAGCGCTCCGAGCAGCTCTCCGACCTCGACGGCTTCAACCTGGCCGAGACCGCCTCCTACGACCCGGGCGGCACCTTCTCCAATGCCTGCCACGTCGCGGAGGTGGAGGTGGATGTCGAGACCGGCCATGTCCGCGTCCACCGCTTCCTCGTCGTCGAGGATGCCGGACAGCTGCTGAACCCGCTGATCGCCGATGGCCAGGTGCATGGCGGCGTCGCCCAGGGCATCGCCAACGCCCTGCTGGAGGAGGTGCTCTACGCCCCCGACGGCAACCCGCTGACCGGCAGCCTCGCCGACTACCTCCCCCCGAGCGCCGCCGAGATCCCCCATATCGAGATCATCCACATGGAGACCGAGAGCCCGGAGACGCTGACCGGCGCCAAGGGCCTCGGCGAGGGCGGCGCCATCGGCGCCCCGGCCGCCATCGCCAACGCGATCAGCGACGCGCTCTCGCCCTTCGGCGTCGACATCGCCGAGCTGCCGGCGACGCCTGCCCGCATCCGCGCCCTGATCCGGAACGCCCGATGAGCAAGCTGCCGATCCGCCTCACCGTGAACGGCGTGCCGCATGCGGTCGCCGTCGAGCCCCGCCGGACGCTGGCCGACACGCTGCGCGAGGATTGCGGCCTGACCGGCACCCATCTCGGCTGCGAGCATGGCATCTGCGGCGCCTGCACCGTGCTGCTCGATGGCGAGGCCATCCGCGCCTGCCTGCATTTCGGCGTGCAGGCCGACGGCCGCGAGGTCCGCACCGTTGAAGGCCTCGCCGCCGCGGACGGCACCCTCAACCCCCTGCAGCAAGCCTTCTGGGAGCATCACGGCCTGCAATGCGGCTTCTGCACGCCGGGCTTCCTGATGCTGGCGACCTGGCTGCTCGAGCAGGAGGGGATGGTGGACGAGTCGCGGCTGCGCCACGTCCTGTCCTCCAACCTCTGCCGCTGCACCGGCTACCAGAACATCCTCGCCGCCGTCCGCGCCGCGGCGCAGGCGCTCGGCAAATGGGCGGAGGCGGCGCCCGCCTGACGCGGCGGGGCGCCCGGAGCAAGCTCCCATCGGACGGAAACAGCCGGCCGGAATTCACCCGATCGAAGAACAAGCCGGAGCGGCTTCCGTGAGCCGGTGCGGACGGGAACCGCGCTGGAGCAACTCCGATCAGGTGGAATCACCTGATCGGCGGTATGTGCTCGATCAAACGACAAGCCGGAGCGGGTTCCGTGAACCGACGCGAACGGAAACCGCTCTAGCAGCCTGTCGGGTTTGGGTTTGCTGGCGACGGG